>NZ_JBHWIR010000304.1:0-5604 GCF_042731835.1 Kitasatospora sp. NPDC059817
CCTCAAACGCGCCCAACACCACAACTGGCCACCACCACAACCGGCAACAGTCACCGTCACCCAGCACGACACAACCTAAAGTCACTGGCATTGGATCTAGGGCGTGTCTTCAAACCCCCGTCGTCCGCCCGGAGGGCGGGCGTGGCGGCGTTGGGGTGCGTGCATCGCAAGGCGGAGGAGAGAGTCCATGCGGTGGGGGCACCTCCCGGCCGAAGGCTGGGGGCCATCGGCGACTGACGACAACGCGGCGAGGCGCGTGCCCCGGCGTCGGCGCGCAGGCGGGGGTTTGAAGACACGCCCCGGGCCCCCGGGCCGCCTACGCCAGCCCCCGGCGGGCGACCGCCGGGGGGCGGGTGCCCCGGATCGAGGCGACCATGTCCAGCACCTGGCGGGTCTCCGCGACCTGGTGGACCCGGTAGACCTGAGCGCCCAGCCAGGCCGAGACCGCGGTGGTGGCCAGGGTACCGAGCAGCCGCTCGTTCACCGGCCGGTCCAGCGTCTCGCCGACGAAGTCCTTGTTGGACAGCGAGACCAGCACCGGGAAGCCGGTCGCGGTCATCTCCGGCAGCCGCCGGGTGGCCTCCAGCGAGTGCCGGGTGTTCTTGCCGAAGTCGTGCCCCGGGTCGATGATCACCGCGTCCCGCCGCACGCCCAGCTCCACCGCCCGCTCGGCCAGCCCGACGGTCACCCGCAGGATGTCCGCCATCACGTCCTGGTAGCCGACCCGGTGCGGCCGGGTGCGCGGCTCGGCGCCGCCCGCGTGCGTGCAGACCAGCCCGACGTCGTGGCGCGCGGCCACCTCGGCGAGCTTCGGGTCCACCCCGCCCCAGGCGTCGTTCAGCAGGTCGGCGCCCACCTCGCAGACGGCCTCGCCGACCTCGTGCCGCCAGGTGTCGACGCTGATCACGGCCTCCGGGTGGCGCTTGCGCAACTCGGCGACGAAGGGCACGGTGCGCCGCAGTTCCTCCTCCACCGTGACCTCGTCACCGGGCCCGGCCTTCACCCCGCCGATGTCCAGGATCGCCGCGCCCTCGGCCATCGCGCGGTCGGCGGCGGCGAACGCGGCCTCGTCCGCGAAGGTCGCCCCCTTGTCGAAGAACGAGTCCGGCGTCCGGTTGACGATCGCCATGATCACCAGCTCGTCGTCACCGAATTCCCGCGGTCCCAGGCGCAGTGCCACCGATGTCTCCTCCACAGCTGCTGCGGGTGCGATGATGGCCCCCGGCCTCACAGGGACCATGCTGTCATGATCAGTTTGGTCGGGGGCACTTCGCAGCAGGCCGGCCGGGAGTTCGGGAGGACAGCTCGTGTTCTGGGTGATCGTGGTCGCCATGGCCGTGGTGGTCGGCGGCGCCGCGCTGGTGGCGCTCGGCGGGGGCGGCTCGATGCCGGAGGCGGTGCAGGACCGCCTCGCGGCCCGGCTGCCGCAGGACCGTCCGCTGAGCAAGGCGGACGTCGACGACCTGCGGCTGCCGATGGCCGTCCGCGGCTACCGGATGGACGAGGTCGACGACGTCCTGGACCGCCTCGGCGCCGAACTCGCCTACCGCGACTCGCGGATCGCCGAACTGGAGGCCGCCGGCCACCTGCGCGGCGCGGTCGAGGCGACCGACGGCCCGGACGCCGGCGCCGAACCGCTGCCCGGCCTGGAGGAGTTCGCGAAGGTGGTCGAGCCGGCCGTCGCGCTCACCAAGGAGCGGCCCGAGCAGGAGCGGCCCGAGGACGCGAAACCGGTGAACGACCGGTGACCGCCCTCACCGAGGGCGCGGTGCTCGGCGCGGACGGCCTGCGCCGCTGCGCCTGGGGCGAGTCGACCGACGACTACCGGGCCTACCACGACACCGAGTGGGGCCGTCCGGTGCACGGCGACGACGCCCTGTTCGAGCGGGTCTGCCTGGAGGCGTTCCAGTCCGGGCTGTCCTGGCTGACCATCCTGCGCCGCCGGGAGGGCTTCCGGGCCGCGTTCGCCGGCTTCGGGATCGCCGAGGTCGCCGAGTTCGGCGAGGCGGACGTGGAGCGGCTGCTCGCCGACACCGGCATCATCCGCAACCGGGCCAAGATCCAGGCCGCCATCGCCAACGCCCGGGTCGCCCGCGACCTGGACGGCGGGCTGGACGCGCTGATCTGGCAGTTCGCCGGAGCCCCGGACCGGCCGGCCCCCCGCACGATGGGGGAGGTGCCGGCCGTCACGCCCGAGTCGACCGCGCTCGCGAAGGCCCTGAAGAAGGAGGGCTTCCGCTTCGTCGGCCCGACCACCGCCTACGCCCTGATGCAGGCCTGCGGCCTGGTCGACGACCACCTGGCGGACTGCCACGTCCGCACCGCGCGCCCGGTCTGACCGGTCGGGCAGGAAACCCTGGGACCCGCCCTAGCGGCCCAGGTACTGCGGCTTCTCCTTGGCGATGAAGGCGCGGACCGCGATCCGGTGGTCCTCGCTCTCGCCGGCCAGGGTCTGCAGCTCGTCCTCCTTGTCGAGCAGTTCGTCCAGCGAGTGCGAGGCGCCGTACGCCAGCGACTCCTTGATGGCGCCGTAGGCCACCGTGGGGCCTGCGGCCAGCTCCTGGGCGAAGGCCCGCGCGGTGGCGGCGAGCTCCTCGGCCGGCACCACCCTGGTGGCCAGGCCCAGCTCCAGCGCCTCGGCGGCCTTGACCGTCCGGGGCAGCATCAGCAGCTCGGTGGCCCTGGCGTGCCCGACCAGCCGGGGCAGCGTCCAGGAGGCGCCCGAGTCGGCGGTCAGGGCGATCCCGGCGAAGGCGGTGTTGAAGCCGGCCCGGTCGGAGAGGACCCGGAAGTCGCAGGCGAAGGCCAGCGAGGCGCCCGCGCCGGCCGCCACCCCGCCGACCGCGGCGACGGTCGGCTTGCGCATCCCGGCCAGCGCCCGCACCAGCGGGTTGTAGTGCTCGGCGACGGTGCGCAGCGCGCCCTCGCCGGTCTCGTCGGCCCGCTTCAGCATCGTCAGGTGCTCGTTCAGGTCCTGCCCGACGCAGAACGCGCGCTCGCCGGACCCGGTCAGCAGCACCGCCCGCGCCGCCGGGTCCGCGGCCGCGGCGGCCACGGCGTCCCGCAGTGCGATCTTGGTCGCGACGTCGAGGGCGTTCATCGCCTCCGGGCGGTTGATGGTGATGACGGCCAGGCCGCCGTCCAGCTCGTACAGCACGGAATCGGACATGGGCGAGGGCTCCCCGGTGGTCGGCTCGGTGTCGGTCGAGTGCCAGGATGCCGGAGCGGACGGCCGGGTGGGGAGTGTGAGGTATCGCACCTTTCGGCGGCCCGCGCACCGCCGCCACGCCGGGGCTTATGACGGCAATTGCGGCGCTTGGGGGCGGTCCGGCCGATGTTGCACCGAGAGTGATGTTGGTCATCAGCCCGTGGCATGCGGGATAATGGCTTCCGATCAATGCGTTCGATACCGGCGGTGGACGGACTGCCGGTGCGTAGCTGAGCGGTTGCAGGAAGGGGAACGAGCATGGCGGCCATGAAGCCGCGGACGGGTGACGGCCCGCTCGAAGTCACCAAAGAGGGACGGGGCATCATCATGCGCGTTCCGCTCGAAGGCGGCGGACGCCTTGTGGTGGAGCTCACACCTGACGAGGCCGACGCCCTCGGCGAGGCCCTGAAGAAGGCCTGCGGCTGACCGCAGCGGGTGCTCGTCATCTCCTGGAGATGTGCTGCCGGGCCCGGGTACGACGTCATGTCGGCCCGGGCCCCGCGGCGTTTGGGGCCCTGCGGCGTTCAAGGGCCCGGCGCGTCAGGCGCCCGGCGGCCGCGGCCTGAGGCGGCGGGACCGCCACCTGACGGTCCCACTGCCTGACGGCCCTGCCGCTCGACGGTCCTACCGTTTGATGGCGCAGAGCAGCCCGTCCGAGACCGGCAGCAGCGCCGGCAGCAGCGCCTCGCTCTCCCGGACGTCCCGGACCAGGTCGCGCACCGCGCCCGTCTGGGGGTCCTGCAGCTCCGGCTCGGCCAGCCGGCCCTCCTGGAACACCCCCTCGAAGCAGACCATCCCGCCCGGCCGCAGCAGCCGCAGCGACTCCAGCAGGTACTCCCGGGACTCGGCCGGGTCGCCGTCGCAGAACACCAGGTCGTACTGGCCGTCGGCGAGCCGGGGCAGCACCTCCAGCGCCCGGCCCGGTATGAACCGCGAGCGGTTGGCCGCGAATCCGGCCGCGTGGTACGCCTCGCGGGCCAGCTGCTGGCGCACCGGTTCGGAGTCCACCGTGGTGAGCACGCCGTCCGGCCGCATGCCGCGCAGCAGGTAGACCCCGGAGACGCCCGTCCCGGTGCCGATCTCGGCCACCGCCTTGGCGTCCAGTGCCGCGGCCAGCAGCCGCAGGCACGCCCCGCCGCTGGGCCCGATCGCCCGTATCCCGGTGCGCGCGGACTGCGCCCGGGCGTAGGTCAGCACCGCGTCCTCGCCGACGTAGGTGTCGGCGAGGGCCACACGCTCGGGCCCGAACTCGCTGATGGCTGCCTCTTTCGGAGCCCCGGGTTACGGCCCGGTGCCGAGGGAAGTCGATATTTCCTGGCACAGATTACTGGCCGACCGGGAACCGCGTACGGCGGCGGGCCGTTGTCACGAAGGACCGGGTACGGGAGACCTCCCGGGCACTTTTATCCGGGCTTGACGGGTGAGGTGGATATGGTGGTGGCCCTGCTGGGCAGAAGAGCCGACCGAGGAGGTGTGGCCGAGGGCGACGTCCCCGTGCGGCGGCACTCCCGCTGCACCGCGTCGGCCCGTACGCCGAAGCCCGTGATGAACCAGCCTGCGCACTCCGACCTGGACCAGCCCGCCGCCGCAACGCCGGCCGCCGGTACCACCGAGGCCCCCGCCCTCGCGACCTTCACCGAGGGCCCCGACGCGCAGACCTGGACTCCGCCCTCCTGGGAGGAGATCGTCGAGGCGCACAGCGCCCGGGTCTACCGCCTCGCGTACCGCCTGACGGGCAACCAGCACGACGCCGAGGACCTCACCCAGGAGGTCTTCGTCCGGGTGTTCCGTTCGCTGTCCACCTACACCCCCGGCACGTTCGAGGGCTGGCTGCACCGGATCACCACCAACCTGTTCCTGGACATGGTCCGCCGCCGCCAGCGCATCCGCTTCGACGCGCTCGGCGAGGACGCGGCCGAGCGGCTCGCCTCCCGCGAGCCCAGCCCGGCCCAGCACTTCAGCGACACCCACTTCGACGCCGACGTGCAGCACGCCTTGGACACCCTCGCCCCGGAGTTCCGCGCCGCCGTGGTGCTCTGCGACATCGAGGGACTGTCCTACGAGGAGATCGCCGCCACGCTGGGCGTCAAGCTCGGCACCGTCCGCAGCCGCATCCACCGCGGCCGCTCGCACCTGCGCGCCGCGCTCAAGCACCGTGCCCCCGGCTCGGCCCCCGGGCGCGAGCGCCGCGGCGGCTCGGAGGAGCCGGTGCCGGTCGGCGCCGCCGTCGAGGGCGCGCTCGCGCCGGGTGTGCGCGGACGGAGGCGATCGTGAGCGGAACCGGCCGGTCCGGGCCGGGCCAGCCGGGCCCCGCCCGCCCGGGGGGGGGGACGCGGGGGGGGGGCCCCGCCCAGCCCCCCGCGGGCGGCCCCCCCCGGGGGCCCCCGCAGACCCCC
>NZ_JBHWIR010000305.1:0-5598 GCF_042731835.1 Kitasatospora sp. NPDC059817
GGGGTGTACCCAGCACCACCCCGGACACGGAACCCCGCATGATCGACCGTCAGGGCGGGCTCGGACAGGATCATTCCCGTGAACACCAACGCATCGAACACCACGGCCTCGCACGCCATCACGCCGAACACCACCGCGCCGAGCACCACCGCACCGAACACCACCGCCTCGCACACCCCGGCGGCCGGCGCCACCGCCTCCCGCACCCGGCGCGCCGCCGTGGCCGTCGCCGCCGCCGTCCTGGCCGGCCTCGCCGTGCCGGCCACCGCCAGCGCCGCCCCGGACGCCGGCCGGAACCCGGGCGACGCCGAGGTCGCCCCCGCCCGCTACACCCACCAGACCCTCGCCTGGCAGCCCTGCGCCAAGCAACCGGCGCTGGACTGCGCCACCATGACCGCCCCGCGCGACTGGCACCACGCCGACGCCGGCGCCGACGTGACGATCGCCGTCTCCCGACACCGCGCCGGCGACCCGGCCAAGCGCAAGGGCACGCTACTGATGGCCGCCGGCGGCCCCGGCGCCTCGGGCCTGCTGCGCCCGGCGAACCTGGCCACCGCCGCCCCGGCCGTCGGCGCCGCGTACGACATCGTGGGCTTCGACCAGCGCGGGGTCGGCGAGAGCACCCGGGCCGTGTGCCAGACGCCGGAGGAGTTCCAGGACTTCCTGGCCGGCGACTTCCGCGACCAGTCCCCGGCGGCGATCGCCCGGGTGGTCGCCAACTCCAAGAAGCTGGCCGCCAGTTGCCAGGAGCGCACAGGCGACCTGCTGCCCTACCTGAACACCGAGCAGACCGCCCACGACATCGACCTGTTCCGCGGCCTGCTCGGCGAGCAGAAGCTCAGCTACTTCGGCCCGTCCTACGCCTCGATGATCGGGGCCTACTACGGAACGCTCTTCCCGCACCGGGTCGAGCGGATGGTCCTGGACAGCAACATCGGCTTCGACGGCACCTGGGAGAAGTTCGAACTGGGCCAGCCGATGAGCTTCCAGCGCCGCTTCGACGAGGACTTCGTGCCGTGGCTGGCGGCCCGCGACGCCACCTACCACTGGGGCTCCACCCCCGAGGAGGTGCAGGCGCGCTGGGAGCAGCGGCGCGCCGCGCTGCACGACCAGCCCATCATCGACGGCTCCCTGACGATCGGCCCGAACCAGCTGGACAACGGCGCGATCAGCGCGATCTACGAGCGGGAGACCTTCCCCTTCCTCGCCCAGGCCCTGACCGCCGTCGACGACTGGCAGGGGGCCGACCCCGCGGCCAAGGCGATGGCCGGGCGGCTGTTCGGCCAGTACCTCAGCCCGGAGTTCCTCGCCGAGTACTTCTCGGTGACCTGCAACGACACCCCGTGGACCACGGACATGGACACCTGGGTCCAGCGCGGCGCGGAGAACACCGCGCGCTATCCGCTGGTGGGCGCCCGCACGCTGGCCTTCAGCGCGGTCTGCGCGTCCTGGCCGACCGCGCCCGCCCCCAAGGTCAAGGTGACCGGCGCCCACCTGCCGACGGTGCTGATGCTCAACTCGGTGCACGACCCGGCGACGTACTACGAGGCGGCGCTCGGCGCGCACCGCGCGCTGCGCGGCTCCAAGCTGGTGACCGTCACCGGGAGCGGCGACCACGGCCAGTACCCCACCGCCAACTCCTGCGTCACGAACGTCGTCGAGAGCTACCTGCTGGGCGACCGCGCCCCCGAGCGCGACCTCGTCTGCCCCACCCCGCAGGCGGGTTGAGCGCCTGGCCGCTCCACCGCGGCCGTCGAAGCGCGCGTCGGGTGAGGCCCAGCGGGGCGCGATTGGCCGAAAGACTGCCAAAGTCCAAGCGGGCGGGCGCTGTTGTGCCTCACCACTCCCGGCTCCGGGGAATACTGCGATGGACGTAGTCGCCACACACAGGAGCGCGCCATGGTGAAGGTCGTCGAGACCACGGATACCCAGATCACCGCCGCAGTGGCCGAGCAGGCGCAGGAGGCCGACCTCGGCCTGCTGCGCCAGTGCTTCCTGGTGCTGACGAAGACGCGACTCTTCGGCCAGCCGCGCGAGCAGGAGAAGCTCCGGGTCTACCACTTCGACCACGGCCTGGTGCACGAGGGCGGCGGCCTGCAGCTCACGGTCTTCCGCTGGGACGAGGTCTCGACCGTGATGCAGTCGACCGTCGCCCACTACACGCACAGCATCTACACCGAAACGGACTTCTCCTACCAGTTCACCCGGGACGACGGGGAGACGTTCACGATCGACGGCAAGTACCGCGACCCGCGGCGCGCCAAGCTCAGCGGCGGGGACAAAGGCACCCAGCTGGGCAGGTGGGCGGAGTTGGGCGAGACCGCCGCACACTACGTCGCGGCCACCCAGCTGTCCGGGGCCCGGGCCTCACTGGCGGACGGAGAGGAACTGGCCTTCGGTGACCTGCTGGTCAGCTCGGCCGGACTGAGCACGGTGAAGCGCGGTTTCGTGCCCTGGTCCGACATCAAGTCGATCAGCGTGGTCAACGGCTACCTGGTGGTCAAGAAGGACGGCAAGTTCCTCTCGCTGTCGAACACCGCGGTCAGCCGGATCCCGAACTACGCGCTCTTCATGATGCTGCTGGGCCGTTCCGACTGACGCGCGGCCGGCCCGGACGGGCCCTGGAGCGCCGTCAGGACGGCGAGTCGCTCGCCGAACGCCCCAACCGCGACCGGAGCCAGGCGAAGGCGGCGGCGAGCCCGGCGAAGCCCCCGACGGCGAGCTTGATGCCGGCCTTGGCGACGATCCAGCCGACCCAGGGGACGCTCCAGCCCAGCCAGTGGAAGACGGCCAGCAGGACGGCGGCGCCGCAGAGGGCGGCGAGCACCGTGACGGCCACGGCGGCGGCCCGCGAGAGCTCTCGTGGGCCGTCGCCCGTCGCGTCCTGCGCCTGGTCGCCCGTCAGCTGCTTCGTGTCCCCATCACCCATGGGGATCATCCTACGGATTCCTCACCGGCTTCCTCACCGGCGGACACGATGGGTGTCGCCGAGGTGCTCGCCGGTCTCGTCGTCGGGGAAGCTGACGGCGAGGGTGACGCGGTACTCGTCCACGTCCTCGCGGTGCCCCGGCACCCGGGCCCAGGCCAGCGAGTGCACCTCGGCCCCGGGGGCCTGCCGGCACCAGGCGGCGGCCTCCTCCAGTACGCGGGCGGCCGAACGCCCGGTGCACACCACGGCGGTGTACGCGGCGACGGCGAGGTCCCCACCGCTGCGGGCGACCCGCGAGACCGCCCGGACGGCGGCCGCGGCCTGGGTCAGGTCGCGGGCCAGGTCGTCGACCACCCGAGGGGGGGTCGGCAGGACGACCGCTCCCTCGGCGACGGTCTCGGGCAGGTTCGCGCTCACAGTCCGGGCCTCCATCCGCATGGTCACGGGGCACAGCATGCCGGGCGGAGATTCCTGGCATGCCCTTTTCACCAGAACGTCACCCGTCCAGGGGCGAGTTGGGGCCGCCCCCTGGCGTCCGCACGCCCGCCCTGGTAGGGAAACACCCACCCGGCGGCCGGTATCCACGCAGGTCAGGAGGGTCGACGGCGGGCGCCGCCGGGGAGCCCGGAACGACGCGCACGCACCACCCCCGCGCCCCGGACCGCCGGTCCGGGCCCCTGCACGCCCGGCCCACCACCGGCACGCCCCCGGTCAACTCCCTTGGCAGAAAGGGGATATGCCGCCGACACCCGACCCGGACACCCCTCCGGCGCCGCCACCGGGCCTGCGGACGGAACCTGCGGGGGACGCGCGCGCACGCCAACTCGCTTACCCGGCATGGCCGTCGGCCCGCCCGGCCGCGGCGCGGATCCGGCCCCGAACCGAGCCCGAGCGGCAGTTCCCCCGCCCCTGGTGACGTGCGGCTTGTGACGCCGGTGCCGGGCCGGGGCAACCTCCGGCCACCCCTGTCGCGTCAGATCGTCGTGATACTAATCGTTGCGACTGTGGGAGCCGCCGGCCGGCGGCAGGCACGATGACGGCGGTTCATCCGTTCCGGGAGGGCCGGGACGGCTACGGGGAGGGGCACGGTATGACGGCGAGGTTCGGCAAGGTGCAGGGCGGGCGCGGGCTGCGGCTCGGCAAGCGGGTCACGGGGACGGCTGCGGCCTTCACCGCACTCGCCGCGCTGACGGGCTCCCAGGTGACGGGCTTCGGGCTCGCCCCGGTCGCGGCCGCCGACGCCGTGACGGCGCCGGACACCGCCGGCTCACCGGCCGGTGGCGGCCCGACCGCCGGCGCCGGCAGCACCTTCGGCACCGGCCTCCCGGCCGACGGCGGCGGCACCGTCCAACTGCCGCAGCCGCCCGGCACGGTGCCCGGCGCGCCCACCGCCGGCCCCTTCGCCGCCACCGGCCCGGCCCTGCCCGCGACCGTGCTCGCCGCCTACCGCCAGGCCGAGGCCTCGGCCGCGCAGCGCTCGCCCGGCTGCCACCTGCCGTGGCAACTGCTGGCCGCGATCGGCCAGGTCGAGTCCGGCCAGGCCAACGGCGGCCAGGTGGACGCGGCGGGGACGACCCTCACCCCGATCCTCGGACCGGCCCTGGACGGCAACGGCTTCGCCGCGATACCCGACAGCGACGGCGGGCGCTACGACGGCGACGCACGCTGGGACCGCGCCGTCGGACCGATGCAGTTCATCCCCTCCACCTGGGCGACCTGGGGCACGGACGCCAACGGCGACGGCAAGGCCGACCCGAACAACATCTTCGACGCCGCCGAGAGCGCCGCCCGCTACCTGTGCGCGGGCGGGCGCGACCTCGCCGACCCGGCGCAGCTCGACCGGGCGATCCTCAGCTACAACAACTCGGGCGAGTACCTGCGGACGGTCCGCAACTGGATGGCGCACTACGGCAGCGGCACCGTCACCACCGTGCCGAACCGCCCGGCCTCCTCGACCCCGCCGGCCTCGCTGCCGTCCCCGCTCCTGCCGCTCGTGCCGCTGCTGCCCCCGACCGGGACGACTCCGGGCGCCACCACCGGGACGCCAAGCGCCCCCGCGACCACCCCGACCCCGGGCGGGCAGCCCTCGCCGAGCGCGCAGCCGACCTCGCCGGCCCCGACGCAGTCGTCCTCCGCGCAGCCGACGACGGACCCGAGCACCACGCCGACGGGCACGCCCAGCAGCACGCCGCCGTCGACCGCGCCGGCCACGCCGTCCGGCACGCCGTCGACCACTCCGTCGGGCACCCCGTCCGGAACGCCGTCCGGCACCCCGTCCGGAACGCCGTCCGGCACCCCCACCACGACGCCGACCACGACGCCGACCGGAACGCCCACCGGCTGCCCGAGCCCGACGGCCACGGCCACGACCACCCCGACGGGCAGCCCGTCCCCGACGGCCACCCCGACCGGAACGCCGACCGGCACCCCGGCCGCCCCCGGATGCGCCACGGCGACGCCGACCCCCGGCGGCACCCCCACCCCGGGCGGCACCCCCTCCTCCGCCGCCCCGAGCACGACCCCCAGCGCGGGCCTCTCCCCCTCGGCCGCCCCGCCGACCCGCTGACACCGCCTCATCCGCCCACGGGCCCCCCCCCCGCTGCCCGGCCCGCCCCCAACCCCCCCCCCCCCCCACCCCACCCCCAACCGCCACACCAACCGCACCCACC
>NZ_JBHWIR010000306.1:0-5564 GCF_042731835.1 Kitasatospora sp. NPDC059817
ACACGTCATTGTGCGCGGCCCGGCTCATTTTTTAATATCCCACTGTTGCGGCCCACTCTGTGCCCCCGGGGGGGGGGGCCCGCGCCGGTGGTGTGGAGCGGGGCTGCTAGAACGGCGGGAGCGTGCCGAGCTTGACGTCGCCCGTGTAGTGCTTGCCGAGCGCGTCGAAGTCGTAGTACAGGTGCACGTCGTCGCCGACCAGGTAGAACCTCTGCGTGCCGTTGACGAACGGCGACAGGCCAAGGTGGAAGGTGATGCCCTCGGTCAGGCTGCCGGAGGCGCTGCCGACCTTGACCTTGCCGAGGAACGGCACGTTCGCGTACACCACGATGGACGCGGAGCGGGCGGTCGTGTCGAGGGTGAGCGTGGTCTCCAGCGGGCCGGTGACGTAGGTCCAGGTCTGCACGTCCGTGATGGCGGGCGTGACGTTCTGGACCACTGCGACCGGGGCCGGGGCCGGGGCGGCCGCCATGGCCGCCGTGCTGCCGAAGCCGACTGTCAGGACGGCGAGGCCGGCCACCACAACACCCGCACGACGTACAAAGCGGTTCTTCATGGTTCCCTCCCAGAGGTGTGAGCTGATGGGCGGGTCCCCCGGGGTGATTCCTATCAGTCAACTCGCTTGGGGTGCCAGCGTGTTGTACATCACGACCGCGCTCCGGCGTAAAAGTGGACCCACCCGTTCGGGTGGTTTTTCTTGACTTGGCCAGCGGCCCTGTGCAGTGCGGGGCGGCCCGGGTCGCGCGGCCCGTTCCGGGTACGGAGCAGCCGTCCCCTCGTGCGGGTTCGGGGTTTTGCCGGGCGACTGCGGGGCGGGGCCTGCGGGCGGGCCGGGGCCGGTGGCGGGCCCGTTCGGGGGCGGGACGGTCTGCGGTCGCGGGCCAAGTGGACCGGTTCGCGCGGGGGGCGCTACGCGCGTCCATTTCCGTCCACCCGGGGGGATTTGTCGGACCTTCACGGTTCCCCCATCAGATGATCACTCGGCTGCCGGAATTCCGACCCCTGGCGTACGGCGCGGTCCACTCGAATTCCTTCGCACACCGCCGAGCAGCGAAAGGCCTTCACCCCATGACCCGCCCTGCCGACCGCCCCTCCCCCGACCAGCAGCTGCGCGAGGCCGCCGCGCGGCTGGACCGGCGCCGCTTCCTCACCGTCACCTCGGCCGCCGCCGCGCTGGCGTTCACCGTCAACCTGCCGTCCGCGCACGCCGAGGACGCCGAGTTCGGACCGCGCGCCATCACCGGCAACCCGTTCACCCTCGGCGTGGCCTCCGGCGACCCGCTGCCCGGGGCCGTCGTGCTGTGGACCCGCCTGGCGCCGCGCCCGCTGGAGCCCGGCGCCGGGCTGCCGCCCGCCGGCTCGGTGCGGGTGGGCTGGGAGCTGGCCCGCGACGAGCGGTTCCGCAAGGTGGTGCGGCGCGGCAGCGCCCGCGCGCACGCCGAGTTCAACTACGCGGTGCACGTGGACGTCGACGGCCTCGACGCGGACCGGGTGTACTGGTACCGCTTCACCGTCGGCGCCTGGAGCAGCCCCGTGGGCCGCACCCGCACCGCGCCGGAGCGCGGGCGCAGGCTGGACGCCGTCCGCTTCGGGCTGGTGTCCTGCCAGGCCTACGAGGACGGCTACTTCACCGCCTACCGCCACCTGGCCGACGAGGACCTGGCCGCGGTGTTCCACGTCGGCGACTACATCTACGAGTACGGCATCGACGCGGCGGGCGGCGACCGCAAGTACACCGACCGCACCCTGCCGGCGCTGTTCAACCACGAGACCGCCACGCTGGAGGACTACCGGCTGCGCTACTCCCTCTACAAGAACGACCCCGACCTCCAGGCCGCGCACGCCGCCCACCCCTGGTACGTCACCTGGGACGACCACGAGGTGGAGAACAACTACGCGGCCGGCATCCCCGAGAAGGGCCAGGACCCGGCGCCGTTCATCGCCCGCCGCGCCGCCGCCTACCGCGCGTACTGGGAGAACATGCCGCTGCGGATGCCGCAGCCGCGCGGCACCGAGCTCACCCTCTACCGGCGCGTCCACTTCGGGCAGCTCGCGCAGTTCGACATCCTCGACACCCGCCAGTACCGCGACGACCAGGCCAACGGCGACGGCTGGCAGTACCCCACCCCGGAGTCCGAGGACCCGCGGCGCACCCTGATGGGCGCCGCCCAGGAACGCTGGTTCGCCGAGGGCCTGCACCGCTCCCGGGCGACCTGGAACGTCGTGCCGCAGCAGGTCGTCTTCTCCCGCCGCAAGAACACCACCGCCGAGCGCTCCAAGCTCTCCATGGACGCCTGGGACGGCTACCCGGCCGCCCGCGAACGCTTCCTGACCGCCGTCGACCGGGCCGGGGTGGAGAACCTGGTGCTGCTCACCGGCGACGTCCACGTCGCCTACGCCCTGGACGTCAAGCGCGACTTCGACAAGCCGGGCTCGCGCACCGTGGGCGTGGAGTTCGTCGGCACCTCGATCAGCAGCGACGGCGACGGCGAGGAGAAGCCGTCCAACTGGCAGAACCTGATGTCGGCCAACCCGCACATGAAGTTCTACGACGGGCGGCGCGGCTACACCACGCTCACCCTGGACCGCCACCAGGTCCGCGCCGACTACCGCACCGTCTCCCACATCACCCGCCCCGGCGGCACCGTCACCACCGCCGCCTCCTTCGTCACCCAGGCCGGCAACCCGGGCATCCACCCCGCCTGACCCGCCACCCCCAGGTCCCGCCGCTCACGGGGGCGGCGGGCCCCGGGACGGCACCAACCGTTCCCGGGGCCGCCGGGTGGCTTCGCGCAGGACGGCCGGCGGCTAGCGCACCACGGGAGTCGCCCCGGAGCGCCAGTCGGTGAGCCGCTTGCGGATGCTCGGCACCATCGGCAGCTCGTCCGTCCCAGCCGGGGTGAACCACGCCACCTCGTGGGACTCGTCGGACACCCGCAGCTCCCCGCCGACCGGACGTCCGAGGAGGCAGACGGAGAACTCCTGGCGGACTTCGCCGTCGTCATAGGCGAGGACATGGCGGGGGTCGGTGTAGGTGCCGACGATCCCGGTGATCTCGACATCGAGTCCGGTCTCCTCGCGCGTCTCGCGGATACCGCACCCGGCGATCGACTCACCGATGTCCATCCTGCCGCCGGGCAGGGCCCACATCCCGTTGTCGGTGCGGCGCTGGAGCAGGACGCGGCCCGCATCGTCGACCACGACGACGGACGCGGCCGGGACCAACGAGTTCGCCTCGGGAGCGTCCGGATCGTCCTCGTAATCACGCCTGGGCATGATCCACCGCCTCCACTGCCGAAATCGCCCACACGTCACGCCCTCGTGCCCACAAGTCCTCGACGTGACCGGCGAATCGATCGAACACGCCGTCGTCCTGGGCCCGCCTGAAGTGCATCATCGGGGCGTCGTGGCCGATCCTACCGGGCAGCAGCGGCGTGACGATCATGTCGAAACGGGGCGACGAATGCAGAGGCCTCGGGTTCAGACTTCGCCGAACTCGCCGCTTCGGACAGCGGCAACGAACGAGTCCCAGCCCTCGGCCGAGAAGGCCAGCGTTGGGCCCTGGGGGTCCTTGGAGTCACGGACCCTGCCCGGGTGCGCATCGTCAACCTCTACGCAACCACCCCCGCCGTTGCTGTAGGTGCTCTTGCGCCACTTGGCGCCCGTTGGGTCATGCATGGTCCAGTTCCTTCCCTGTCTCCCGGATCACAGCCAAACTGTCCGGCTGGCTGAGCGCGTTGACCTGGAGTCGATCGTATCTATCGACCCATCGGGCCACCGTCTCGGCATCTTGTTCCAGGTATCCCCGTTGAAGCGTCTCCGTGTACCCGACCAAAGCACGATTGGGGAGAGTCAAGAGCGTGACGGGGTGGGACAGCGGCCGATCTTCGGCGAGGCGGTACGGAGAGATCTGGATGATCACATTCGGGTGATCACACAGGCTCTCCAGGTGAGAGAGCTGCATGGCCATAATCTCCCGACCGCCGATCGGTCGACGCAGGGCTCCCTCGTCCAGGACGACGTGGATCGTCGTGCCCCTGTCGAGCATGAGTTGACGTTGCGCCAGCAGGGCGAGCCTCTCGTCGGCTTGCTCCTGCGTCGCTTCCCCTCGGCGGACGATGCCTGCCTCGTAGGCCGCGCTGTAGTCCGGGTGTTGGAGTATGCCCGACACCATATCCGTGTCGAACAGTCTGACTGTGATCGCTTCGCGCTCCCGGCGAAGGTACTCGGAGAACCCCGGCAACAGAGCGCCGTTCTTCCAACTCCACCACAGTCCCGTCAGGGCGCCACCGGCATCGAGGGCGGCGTCCACGCGTTCTACGAACTTTAAAGACGGCGCTTGTTTAGCTCGCTCCACGTTCGAGATGTAGACGTTGGAGTACCCGACTCGCACGCCGAGTTCGATCTGCGTCATCCCCTTGGCCTGGCGCGACCGGCTGATCTGAACAGCCAGGGCTTCCAACGGGGATGACGTTGGGTCAAGTGTGCGACGAACCAAGATCGCCTTCTTTAAAATCCGCTGGACTAGAGATTTGAAACTCTTTCGATCCTAGAGCAGGCTGAGCCATCCTGGTAGTCATTCGACTACTGACCGAAGTGGGCGCACTCCATTCGCATACGCCTTCCCTTGAGGTGCTTCGCCATGCTCAAAATCCGTACCGCTCCCCGCCCCCGCACGTTCGCGGCACGCCTGGACTCCCGCACGGAATCCACCCCCGTCGCAAGGCAGTTGCTGCGCGCCTACCTCGCCGCGCTCCCCACCGGCGACCGCTACTCCGACACCGCCGAACTCCTCCTCGGCGAGCTCTTCGCCAACGCCGTCCAGCACACCGACGCACCCGCCGACCGCCTCATCGAAGTCCGCTTCTCCCTCACCGGCGACCGCCTACGCCTCGAAGTCCACGACGCCGGCACCGGCCACCCCTCCCTCCGCACCCCCACACCCGAGGACGAGCACGGACGCGGCGTGCTCCTCGTCAACGAACTCGCCGAGAAGTGGGGCTGCTGCCCCCGCGCCGGCGGGGTCGGCAAGTTCGTCTGGGCCCTCATCGCCCCCGCGCCCGTCACCCTCCTCACCCTCCTCACCGTCTGAACAGGCACCCACCATGCGACTCCCCTTGACCGCCCGGCACCTGTTCGACACCGGCTCCACCCCCGCCGACACCTACGCCACCCTCGCCCGCCACACCCGCCACCCCCTCCGATCCGCCCGCGCCGTCTGCACCGCCCTCGGCATCCCCGCCGCCGAAACCCAACGCCGCCTCGACGACTGCTACGACGCCCTGCTCGCCAACCCCCGCCCCGGCTCCGAGGCCGACACCGGCGAACTCCTCGAAGCCCTCGGCGTCTTCGACATCCCCAAGCCTCTCGACGCCACCGAACTCGCCGTTGTCGACCTCTTCCTGGCCGCCATCGACGCCATGGGCGGCATCCGCGCCGGCCACCAGCACGGCCTGGCCCGCTGGTTCACCACCGGGAACCTCACCGCCGCTTACCTCTCCCTCGCGGCCGCCCGCCCCCGCCCCACCATCGGCGACCCCGCCCACTACTGGACCGCCCTCGTC
>NZ_JBHWIR010000307.1:0-5544 GCF_042731835.1 Kitasatospora sp. NPDC059817
CGGGTGGGGCGGGCCGCGGGGCGGGCGCGCTGCCGGGCCCGGGGGCCCCCCGGGTGGGGGGGGGGCCGGGCGGGCCGCCCGCGGGGGGCGCGGCCCCCCCGGCGGGTGCGTGGGGGGGCCCCGCCGCCGCGCGGCCGCTCGTAGAAGACGTGGGCGGTGGCGTTCGGCAGCTTGGCGGTGAGCTGGGCGAGGTCGGCGCGGAAGGCGTGGGTGAGCTGGTCGCGGTCGCCGTGCACCGAGACGACCTGCCGGGGGGAGCCGGTGGCGGCGAGGTGGTCGAGCATGGCGGTCATCGGGGTGTTGCCGATGCCGGCGGAGGCGAGCAGCACCGGCCCGTCGCCGTCGGCGAGGGCGATGTCGCCGAGCGGGGGCGCGAGGTGGACGAGGCCGCCGGTGTGCAGGTGGTCGTGCAGGTGGGCGGAGACCTCGCCGCCGGGCTCGCGCTTGACGGTGAAGCGCAGCGCGCCGTCGGCGGTGCCGGAGAGGCTGTACTGGCGGATCTGCCGGGCGCCGTCGGGCAGTTCGGTGCGCACCGAGACGTACTGGCCGGGTCGGGCGGCGGGGACGGGGCCGCCGTCGGCGGGGCGCACCAGGAAGGTGGTGACGGTGTCGGTCTCCTGGTAGCGGGCGACGACGGTGTAGGGGCGCCAGAGGTCGGCCTGGTCGCCGCCGGCGGCGGCCTCGGCGCGCAGCCGGTCCTCGACGGCGACGAGGGCGTTGGCCATCAGCCAGTACACCTCGTCCCAGGCGGCGGCGACCTCGGGGGTGACGGCTTCGCCGAGCACGTCGACGATGGCGGCGAAGAGGTGCTCGTGGACGATCCGGTACTGGCTGCTGTCGATTCCGACGGAGACGTGCTTGTGGGCGATCCGGGCGAGCATCGCGTCCGGCCGCTGGTCGGGGTGGGCGACCAGTGCGCCGGCGAAGGCGGCTATCGACCCGGCGAGCGCCTGCCGCTGGGTGCCGTTGGCCTGGTTGCCGCGGTTGAACAGGTCGCGCAGCAGCTCCGGGTGGGCGGCGAACAGCCGGTCGTAGAAGAGCGGGGTGATGTCCCCGATGGCGCCGCCCACGACGGGCAGGGTGGCCTCGATGACCTCGGCGGACTTGGCGGACAGCATCAGTCCGGCTCCTAACTGGTATGTGAGATTCGCATTAAAGGCCGTGCGTGAGCCCGGCCCCGGGGGGATGGGGGATGGGGGATGGGGAGTGGGGGATCAGGCGGTGGGTCTGGTGGTCAGGCCGAGCAGCACGGGCCCGGTGGGCGCGGCCACCAGGTCGTCGATGCTGAGCGGGTCGAGCGAGGCGAAGAACGCCTCCTGGGCGGTCCGCAGCGCACCGCGCAGGCGGCACGCGGCCCGCAGCGGGCACGGCGGGTCGTCCTCGCAGCCGACCACGTCGCCGACTCCCTCCAGCTCGCGCAGGAGCAGGCCGAGCGAGCCGGTCCGGCCGGCGAAGGTGAGCAGCAGCCCGCCGCCGCGCCCGCGCCGGGCCTCCACCACCCCGAGGTGCTGCAAGCGGCTGACCACCTTCGCCGCGTGGGTGTACGGCACGCCGACCGCCTCGGCCACCTCGCGGGTGGTCGGGTTGGCGTCCTCGCCCAGGACGGCCAGTCGCATGGCGATCCGCAGGGCGATGTCGGTGCTCTTGGTCAGCCTCACGTTCGAAACGCTATCGAATACGACTCCACAACTCCAATTTCCTGCACGCCCCGCCCCGGCCGGTCCCGACCCACCCGCGACCCACCTGCGACCAGCCCGCGCCCGGCCCCAGGCCGACCCCCGGTCGCGACGGGGAGGGGATGGCGGGGCGGCTGCTGTCCGAATCTCGGTCGAATCTGAACAGTTGGCGACATTACCGATCAGTCCCTGACGGATGGTCATACCGGCTTCTACGCTTCGTGCGGCTCCGGATCCGCAGGGGGCTGGAGCGACCGGCGTTGCATCCCTTGACCGACCATGCTGGAGAGACTCGTGAGAACACGTCGCGCACCCGGGCGCACCTGGACGGCCGTGACCGCGATAGCCGCGGCCACGGCCGCACTGCTGTCGCAGCCCGCCACCGCCGAGGCCGCCACACCGCCGCCGACCGTCAAGGCGCACGTGCCGGTGGCGCCCTACCCGGCGGGCGTGGCGCTCACGCCGGACGGCGGCCACGCCTACGTGACCAGCCAGAGCAGCGGCACCGTGAGCGTGCTGGACACCACGAGCAACACGGTGGCCGCCACCTTCACCGCCGGCACCGGCTCCTACGCGGTCGCCCTGTCGCCCGACGGGCACCGGGCGTACCTGACCCACCACCTCGACGGCACCGTCAGCGTCGTGGACACCACGAGCAACACCGTGACGGCCACCGTCCCGGTCGGCGCCCAGCCGTGGGGCCTCGCGCTCTCCGCGGACGGCTCGCGCGCCTACGTCGGCAACGCCGGGGCCAACACGGTGAGCGTGCTGGACACCACCACCAACACGGTCACCGCCACCGTCCCGGTCGGCGCCGAGCCGCACGGGCTGGCCGTCTCGGCGGACGGCAAACGGCTCTACGTCGCCGCCTCCGGTGCGAAGGCGGTGAACGTGATCGACACCGCGAGCAGCACGGTGGGCGCCACCGTTCCCGTCGGCCACAGCGTCTTCGGCCTCGCGCTCAGCCCGGACGGCACCCGGCTGTGGGCCGCCGACGCCGACGACGCCACCGCGAGCGTGGTCGACACCACCGGCAACACGCTCGTCGGCACCGTCGCCGTCGGCGCCGGCCCGTACGCCGTCTCGCTCGCCCCGGACGGCAGCGCGGCGTACGTCTCCAACTACGCCGACAACACGGTCAGCGTGGTGGACACCGCCAGCCGGACGGTCACCGCGACCGTCCCGGTCGGCGCGAGCCCGTACAGCCTGGCGATCACCGGCGACGGCCGGCGCGGCTACCTCACCGACTTCACCGGCGGCGCCGTCGACGTGCTCGACTTCCCGCTGCCCGTCCCGGCCGTCACCGGGATCAGCCCGTCCGGCGGCTCGGGGGTCGGCGGCACGACGGTGACCGTCACCGGCACCGACCTGAACGGCGCCACCGCCGTGACCTTCGGCGCGGCGGGCGCCGCCACCGCCTTCAACTGCACCAAGACCAGCTGCACCGCCACCGCCCCCGCCACCACGGTGACCGGGCCGGTGGACGTCCGGGTCACCGCGCCCGGCGGCACCAGCGCCGCCGTCGCCGCCGACCGCTTCAGCTACACGGCCCCCAGCGCCCACCTCGGCGTCGCCCTGACCGCCACGCCGGTGTCCAACCTGCTGAGCGGCCGGGTCGACTACACCGTCACGCTGACCGGCCAGGGCCCCGACACGCTGACCTCGGGCACCGTCTCCGCCGACCTCCCGGCCGGCCTCGCGGCGACCTCCAGCGACTGCACCATCGCGGGCACCAAGCTCACCTGCAAGCTCACCGGGCCGCTCGCCAAGGGGGCGAGCACCACCCGGCACTTCTCGATCTCGGTCGGCCTGCTCAGCCTGATCCGCAGCTTCGACGTCACGGTGGCCCGCACCGCCGGCGTGCCCGCCGACCCGACCCCGGCCACCAGTCGGGACACCCGCAGCTGCACCGCCGTCCTCGGACTGCTGATCACCTGCCACTGACCCTCCCCGAGCTCCGAGGGCCCCGCCGGCGTCACGGCGGGGCCTTCGTCGTCGCCGCAGGCGCCGGATGCCCGGACGACCGGACGAAACGCCTGAAGGAAACGCCTGAACGAAAGATCTGGACCAAACGTCTGGTCTGGACGTACAGTCCGAACATGACCACCGAAACCCCCGACCCGCGCGTCCGGACCTGGACACCGGTCTGCCGCGCCGTGGCCCTGCTGCTCGGGCCGTACGCCGAGGTGGTGCTGCACGACGCCACCGCCGACCGGGTGCTGGCCATCTGGAACCCGATGACCCCCCGCACCCCCGGCGACCCGTCGCTGCTCGGCGAACTGGACACCCTCGACCCGTCCGCCCCCGACGTCTACGGGCCCTACGAGAAGCTGCTGCCCGACGGGCGCCGGCTCTCCTCCGTCAGCGCCGTGCTGCGCGACGATGCCGGACGGCCCTCGGCGGTGCTCTGCGTCAACCTCGACCGGGGCCCGCTGGAGCACGCCGCCGCCCTGCTGGCGGGTTTCGCCGCGCCCACCGCGCCCCGCCCCGAACCGCTCTTCGAACGCGACTGGACGGAGCGGATGAACGACGTGATCGGCGGCTACGTCCGCGCGCACGGCCGCCCGCTCGAACGCTTCGGCCGCGAGGACCGGCTCGCCGTCCTGCGCGAACTCGACCAGGCCGGGGTGTTCGCCGTCCGCCGCGCCGTCCCGGCCGTCGCCACCGCACTGCGGGTCTCCCGTTCGACCGCCTACACCCTGCTCGCCGAGCTCAAGCAGGCCCCCGAGCCCCGGCACCCCGACACAGACGCCGACGCCGGCGCCGACGAGAGCGAGTGACAGAGAGATGACCAGGCTCCCCGACTTCAGGCTCGAAACCTACTTCTCGCGCTGGGAGTTCAGCGCCCGCCACCACCTCGCCGCCTCCGACGCCCAGACCATGACGATGGCCGAACTCCTCGCCCTGGCCGGCCCCGAGGACCGCCGGGCCTGGGACGGCCTCGCCCTCGGCTACACCGAGACCTACGGCGATCCGGAGCTGCGCCGCGCCATCGCCGGGATGTACCAGGAGGTCGACGCCGACGACGTGCTCTGCTTCGGCGGCGCGCAGGAGGGGCTCAACCTCGCCATGCAGGTGCTCCTCGACCGGGGCGACCACGCCGTGGTGGTGACCCCTAACTACCAGTCCGCCGAGACCATCCCGCTCTCGCTCTGCGAGGTCACCGGCGTCGCCCTGGACGAGAAGGACGACTGGGCGCTCGACCTCGACGCGGTCACGGCCGCACTGCGCCCGAACACCCGGGTGCTGTCGGTGAACTTCCCGCACAACCCGACCGGCAAGGTCATCGACGCGGCCGACTTCACGCGGCTGGTGGAGCTGTGCGACGAGCGCGGCATCCGGCTCTTCTCCGACGAGGTCTACCGCGGTCTGGAGCGCGACCCGGCCCGTGCGCTGCCGCAGGCCGCCGACCTCTCCGCGCGCGCCCTCTCGCTCAACGTCACCTCGAAGTCGCTCGGCCTGCCCGGCCTGCGGATCGGCTGGATCGCCTGCCGCGACCGGGAGTTGCGCTCCCGGCTGGAGCGGGCGAAGCACTACACCACGATCTGCAACTCGGCGCCGAGCGAGGTGCTGGCCCGGATCGCGATCAACGCCCGTGAGCAGATCCTGGCGCGCAACCGCGCGATCATCGCGGAGAACCTGCCGCGGTTCGACGCGTTCTTCGCCGAGTTCGGCGACCTCTTCGAGTGGCGCGCCCCGGACGGCGGCTGCGTCGCCTACCCGCGCTACCTCGGGGCGGACGGGGTCGAGGACTTCTGCACCGCGCTGGTCGAGCAGGCCAGCGCCGGCATGCACGAGCTCGAACGGCAGATCGGCGGCCTGATCGGCAACCTGCGGGACCAAGGGGTCCCCGGTGGGTATCTCGTGA
>NZ_JBHWIR010000308.1:0-5535 GCF_042731835.1 Kitasatospora sp. NPDC059817
CCCACCATCGGGGGGGACGGGGCGGGCGGGGGGCCCCTAGTGGGCCCGCGTGGGGCCCCCCGGGGGGGGCCCCCCGGGGGGGGTGGGCCCGCAGGTGGGTCAGGCGGTGGCGCCGCCGTCCAGGACGAGGTCGGCGCCGACGGTGAAGCCCGCCTCGGACGAGGCCAGGTACAGCACCGCGGCGGCGACCTCCTCGACCGCACCCGCCCGGCCGACGGGGAGGCTGTCCTTCATCCGCGCGGCCTTGTCGTCGGCGTTCTCGCCGGGCCGGGTGGACATGCTGGTGTCCACCGGGCCGGGGCTCACCATGGTGATCCGCACGCCGTCCGCGATGTGGTCGAGGGCGGCGCTGCGGGTCAGCGCGGTGACGGCGGCCTTGCTGGCGGCGTAGGCGCCGAGGCCGGGCACCCGCATGTGGACGCCGAGGTTGGACGACACGTTGACGATCGCACCGCCGCCGTGGGCCCGCATGTGGCCGATCTGGTGCTTCATGGCGAGCCAGGTGCCGGTCAGGTTGACCGCGAACACCCGGTGCCACTCGTCCTCGTCGATGTCGGCGACCGGGCCGACCGCGCCGAACACCCCGGCGTTGTTGACGGCGACGTCCAGACCGCCGAGGACTTCGACGGTCTCCCGGACCAGCCGGGCGGCGTCCTGACCGTCCGCCACGTCGCCCGTCAGCGCGACGGCCTTGCCGCCCGCCCGCTCGATCAGCTCGACCGTCTCGGCGAGCGGGCCCGCGCTGCGGCCCGCGACCGCGACCCGGGCGCCCTCCCGGGCGAAGGCGAGCGCCACGGCCCGTCCGATCCCGCTGCCGCCGCCGGTGACCAGGACGGACTTGTCGGTGAAACGCGTGGTCATGAGAGGTGCTCCTTGATCTGGATGGTGCGTTCTGGGGCGGTGTCGGTCTCTGTGGCGGCCTCGGGAGTCGCCCGCGCCAGCGTGGCGACGGCGAGGGCGGTGAGGGCCAGGGCGGCGCCCGCCGCCGCGAAGGCCGTGGCGTAGCCGCCGACCACGCTCGGGCGGGTGGCGGCGAGCGCCATCAGGGCGGCCACCCCGGCGGTGGGGCCGAGTTCCATCGCGGTGTTGAGCACGCCCGCGGCGAGACCGGTCCGCTCGGGCGGCACGCCCGCGGTGGCGAGCACGGCCGCGCCGGCGAAGGCGGCCGCGGCCCCGGCGGGCAGCAGGAGCAACCCGGGCAGCAGCCCGGTGGCGTAGTCGCTGCCGGACGCGAGGCCCGCCAGCAGGCCGAGCCCGGCCGCCGCGAAGGCGAGCCCTCCGGCGGTGACCGCGACGGCGCCGTAGCGGGCGGTCAGCGGCCCGGCCAGGCGGCCGGCCGTCAGCAGCGCCGCCGCGTACGGCAGGAAGGCGGCGGAGGTGGCCAGCACGCCCCAGCCGCGGACCTGTTGGAGGTAGAGCGCGAGCAGCAGGAAGGTCAGCGCGGTGCCGGCGGCGGTCGCCATGACGGCGGCGAGGGCGGTGGCCCGGCGGCGGTCGGCGAGGAAGCCGGGCGGCAGCAGCGGGTCGGCGGTGCGCCGTTCGACGGCGGCGAAGGCGAGCAGCAGGGCGAGCCCGGCGGCCAGCGGCAGCAGCGTCCCGGGGCTTCGCCAGCCGTGCTCGGTGGACGCCACCAGGCCGTAACTGGCCGCGCAGACACCGGCGGCGGCCAGCGCGGCGCCGGGCAGGTCCAGGGCCGGCCGGCGGTCGGCAGACGGTCGGCCGGGCGGGTCGGCGGGCGGTCGACCGGCCGGGTCGGCGAGCGGCAGCGAGCCGGAGCGGGCCAGGCCGACGAGGGCGACCAGGACGGGCACCGCGAACAGCCAGCGCCAGGAGACCCAGGCGGCGACGGCGCCGGAGAGCAGGTTGCCCGCCGTGGCGCCGAGCACCGAGAGGCCGCCCCAGGCGGCCATCGCCCGCCGGTAGTCGGCGGGTTCGGGCCGCAGCACCCGGACCACGGCGACCGCCGCCGGGGCGGCCAGGGCCGCGCCGACGCCCTGGGCGAAGCGGCTCGCCAGCAGGACGGGGTAGCCGGGCGCGAGGGCGCAGGCGATCGAGGCGGCGCCGAGCAGGGCCAGGCCCACCCGCAGCAGCCTGCGGCCGCCGTGGCGGTCGGTCAGCCGCCCGCCGAGGAGCAGCAGGGCGCTGAAGGAGAGTCCGTAGGCGGCGCTCAGCAGCAGCACGCCGGACGGGCCGAGCCCGAACTCCCGGGCCACCAGGGGCAGCGGCACGGACAGGATCATGATCGTGAAGATCAGCGTGGCCTGCACGCCGCCGAGCAGCGCGAAGCCGGGCCGGTCGGCCGTGGCGACACTCATGGAAACCCCCCTCCTCCACAAAATGACCGTTCGGTCCAGTATTGAGACAGCAAGAGGCGACATCCACCGTCACCCCACCACCGCCCCACGATTCGCCAGTCGATCCGCAAATCGATCCGCGAGTCGATCCGCAAGTCGATCCGTCAGTCGAGCAGCACCAGCGCCTGCTCGGCGGCGTCCCGCACCCGGGACGCGCCGTCGGCCGTCTTCCCCATCACCCGCATGCCCTGCATCAACACCATCAGCATCCGGGCCAGCGCCCGGGGTTCCCGCCCGGCGGGCAGCTCCCCCCGCGCCTCGGCACGCACCAGGGCGGCGGTCAGCACCGTCTCCAGGTGGGCGAGGCTGGCTCCCACCTGGCGGGCCGCCGAGGGATCGTGCGGGGCGAGCTCGACGGCGGTGTTGGTGACGAAGCAGCCGCGCTCCCGGCCGTCCCCGGCCGACTCCGCCGCGAACCGGCGGACCAGCGCGCGGACGGCCGGCAGCACCGGGCCGGGCTGGGAGAGCTCGGCCAGCAGCACCGGGTCGGCCTGCTCGCCGTACCGCTCCAGCGCCCGCAGGAACAGTTCGTGCTTGCTGCCGAAGGTGGCGTAGATGCTCGCCCGGGCGATCCCGAGCTCCTCGACCAGGTCGGCCATCGAGGTGGCCTCGTAGCCGCGCCGCCAGAACAGCTCAAGGGCCGACTGGAGCACCGTGTCCGGGTCGAATTCCTTCGTTCGCGCCATGGGTGAACGCTAACCCTTTCCAGAACGATCGGTCAAGATCCTCCCCGAAGGTCGCACACGTGGGATCTGACGGAGCATTGCCAAGTGGACTAGACCAAGGCTACCCTTACCGCCCCGTACCTCCTCCTCCCCCCACAGGAGGCCTTTCCCCATGCCCGCGAACCTTCCCACCTCTCCCCAGCAGGCGGCCGAGGCCGCCCGCCCGCTCGTCCTGACGGCCTTCCGGGTCGTCGTTGGACTGCTCTTCGCCTGCCACGGCGCCGCCTCGCTCTTCGGCGTCCTCGGTGGCGCCAAGGGCGGCGGCACCGTCCCGCTCGGCCAGTGGCCCGGCTGGTGGGCCGCGCTGATCCAACTGGTCGGCGGCGCCCTGGTGCTGCTCGGCGTCGGCACCCGGACCGCCGCCCTGCTCTGCTCCGGCTCGATGGCGTACGCCTACTTCACCGTCCACCAGGAGCACTCCCTGCTGCCGCTGCAGAACGGTGGCGAACCCTCCGTCATGTTCTGCTGGGCCTTCCTCGCCATCGCGGTGCTCGGCTCCGGCCCGTACGCCCTGGACCGGCTGCTGATCCGGCGCACCACGGCCGAGCCGGCCGCCCAGCCCGCCCCGGCCGGGGCACACCCGGGCCAGACCGGCTGAGCGCCCCCGGCCCGGCGGACGGCTGAGAACCGGACCGGCGGACAGCTCGACGGACGGCACGACGGACTGACTGTGCGGGGTCAGTCCGTCGACGGCCCCGGTCGTGGCCCGGGCCGCGTCCGCCCGTCCTCACACCACGGTCGGCAGCGGCGGTTCGACCGCGAGCGGAGCGGTGGAGCGGGCCCGGTGCTGGGCGGCCCACGCGGTGAGGGCCACCGTGCAGGCGTGGTCCAGGTGGCGCAGCCCGGACCAGTCGAGTTCCACCGGCCGGTCGGCCGGCAGCCGTTCCAGGGCGTCCAGCAGCCGGGGCAGCCGCAGGAAGGTCGCGTTGCCGCTGAGCCGGACGCGCTGCAGGGCCTCGCCGGACGGCAGGACCAGTTCCTCCAGGCCGATCTGCAGGTGCGAGGTCTGCCAGGCGGACTTGGCCACGGCCAGGCCGATGCCGATCAGCACACCCTCGAACAGGTCGGTGGCGATGATGGCGCCCGCGGTCACCGCGAGCACCAGCGCCTCGCCCCGGTGGCCGCGGCAGAGCGCGGCGATCCGCCGCAGCGGGACGAGCTTGGCGCCGGCGTGGACCAGGACGGCGGCCAGCGCGGTGAGCGGGACCAGCCCGAGCACGCCGGGCAGCAGCGCGGTGAACAGCAGCAGCCAGAGCCCGTGCAGGGTGCGCGAGGCCTTGGTCCGCGCCCCCGCCTGGACGTTGGCCGCGCTGCGGACGATCACCGCGGTCATCGGAAGGGCGCCGAGCAGCCCGCAGACGGTGTTGCCGATGCCCTGGGAGGTCAGCTCGCGGTCGTAGTCGGTGCGCCGGCCGTGGTGCATCCGGTCGACGGCGGCGGCGCTGAACAGCGTCTCGGCGGAGGCGATCAGGGTGAAGGCGACGACCGTACCGAGGCCGGCGGTGCCCGCCACCGCGCCGAGCGCGGCACGGTCGGGCAGGTGGACGACGTCGAGCAGGCCGGACACCCGGACCCTCGCCACCGGCAGGTCGACGGCGGCCGTGACGGCGGCGGCCAGCCCGACCGCGGCCAGCGGCGCGGGGACGCCGCGGGCGACGCGCCCGGGCAGGTACTTCCAGCCGACCAGCACGAGCAGGGTGGCCAGGCCCAGGGCGACCGCGCTCGGGTTGGCCACGCCGGTGACCACGTCCGCCAGCAGGTCGGGCAGTCCGGCGATCTTCTCCGGTCCGGTGGCCGGGGCGCGGCGGTCGGCGAGCGCGTACAGCTGGCCGAACAGCAGGGTCAGCCCGATGCCGGCCAGCATGCCGTGCACCACCGAGGCGGACATCGCCCGGAACCAGCGGCCGAGCCGGAGCGCTCCCATCGCGATCTGGAGCAGCCCGGTGCCGAGGACGAGCAGGCCGAGGGCGGTGACGCCGAAGCGCTGGACGGCCTCGTAGACCAGGACGGTCAGCCCGGCGGCCGGGCCGCTGACCTGGAGGCTGCTGCCGGGCAGGACGCCGACGACCAGGCCGCCGACGATGCCGGTGACCAGACCCAGCTCGGCGGGGACGCCGGAGGCGACCGCCACCCCGACGCACAGCGGCAGGGCGACCAGGAACACCACCAGCGAGGCGGGCAGGTCGTAGCGCCAGGGGACGGCGCGCAGCACGGCGAGCGGGGGCCGGCGGCGGCCCGGCGGGGCGGCCTTGCCGGGGTGGCCCGGCGGGGCCTTGCGGCGGCGGGGCGTTCGGCTCACCCGGTCACCACCGGGGGGCGGGCAGGGAGACAGCGCATGGCGGCGTTCCTTTCGCGGGGCCCCCCCCGGGGGGGGGCCCGGGGCGGGGGGGGGGGGATGGGCGGGGGGGGGTGCCGGGGCGTTTTAACAAAAGACGAGGCCCCCCCCCCACACACGT
>NZ_JBHWIR010000309.1:0-321 GCF_042731835.1 Kitasatospora sp. NPDC059817
GGTGCCCGTGGCGCCCTGGAACCCCCTGCGGCGGCGCGGGACGAACACGCCCGGGTCGACGGCGATCCGCAGCCCGGCGAACTCGGCCCAGCCGACGACGTGTTCCAGCGGCCGGCCCTCGGCCCGGGCGCGGACCATCACGGCCAGGTCGGCCGGTGTGGCGGCGGCGGAGAGCAGGATCCGCGCCTCGTCCTCGGCGAACACGCAACCGGCGGCGCGCAGCCGGGTGACGACCGAGGAACGGAGAGCTGCGGAGGCAAAAACCGACAAGAGGACCCCTTGGGGGAATCGGGAGGAGGACGAACGACTCCGTCAGGGCTC
>NZ_JBHWIR010000309.1:331-5517 GCF_042731835.1 Kitasatospora sp. NPDC059817
TGTCCCCCCCCCCCCCCCCGCCCCACCCCCCACCGGGCGGGGCCCCCCGGGGTCCCCACCGCGCACGGTCTCGCGGCGGAGCAAAAACCCCACAACAGCACCCATTGGGGTATTCGGGCGGCGCCCCCACGACTCCGTCAGGGCTCCCGCAAGGGCCGGCACCGCGCCGACGCGTCCGCGCTACGCGCGCGACGCGCCCGCACGGCCGCGCTCCGGGAGCACCCGCTCGGACATACCGGTAATGGGGCTCACCTCCTTGAGTCGCGGTCATACACGGCGTCGGCCACCCTACCGCACCCCCGGCGCGGGCGATCAACTGGTCTTCCGGGCCCAGGTCCTGCCCGGCTGCGCGGCTGTCCGCCCGCTTGGCCGGCCGGCCTGGCGGAGCTAGCCGAGCTGCTCGGCGACCAGGGCAGCGAACTCCTCCGGGGTCATGACGGGCACTCCGAGCTCCTCCGCCTTGGCGCGCTTGGAGCCGGCCTTCTCGCCCGCGACGAGAAGGGTGGTGCGCTTGGACACCGAGGAGGAGGCCTTGCCGCCGGCGCGTTCGATCAGCTCGTTCATCGCGTTGCGGGAGAGCTCGGCGAGGGCTCCGGTCATGCTGCCGGTGACGACCACGCTCTGGCCTGCCAGCGGGCCGGCCAGCGGGCCCGCCGCGGTGTCGTCCGCGGCCGCCGCGCCGCCGTCCGCGGCCTGGGCGGCGGGAGCCGTCGGCTCGGTCACCGCGGTGCCGACGCCCTGCGCCACGAGCCGGTCCAACAGCGGTGCCACGTCGGTGAGTTCGGCGACGATCACGGCGGCCTTCTCGACCCCGATGCCGTCCACGCCGGCCAGCGCCTCGACATCGGCGGCACGGATCGCGGCCATGCTGCCGAAGTGCGCGGCGAGTCGGCGGGACATCGTCCGGCCGGTGCCGCGGATGCCGAGGGCGCAGAACACCCGGTTCAGCGGGCGGCTGCGGGCGGTCTCGATGGCGGCGAGCAGGTTGTCGGCGCTGGTGTCGCCCATCCGCTCCAGGGTGAGCAGCTGCTCCCGGGTGAGGGTGAAGAGGTCGGCGAGGTCGCCGACCAGCCCGGCCTCGACCAGCTGGACGGCGCGGGTGCCGCCGAGGCCCTCGATGTCGAGCTGGTCGCGCCCGGCCGCGTAGATCACCGAGGCGACCACCTGGCAGGCCCGGCCGCGCACGCAGCGCCAGCGCTGCTCGGAGGTGTCGATGGCGTCGCCGCAACGCGGGCAGACCTCGGGGAAGGCGATCGGCTGCTCGGCGCCGGTGCGCTGGTCGACCAGGGGCGCCTCGACCCGCGGGATCACGTCGCCGGCCCGGTAGACGAACACCTGGTCGCCGATCATCAGCCCGCGGCGCCCGATGTCGGCCGGGTTGTGCAGGGTCGCGTAGGTGACGGTGATGCCGTCAATCACCACCGGTTCGAGGACGGCCCGGGGCGCGATGATCCCGGTGCGGCCGACGTTCCACTCGACGCCGAGCAGCCGGGTGACCTTGTGCTGCGCCGCCAGCTTGCGGGCCACCGCCCAGCGCGGCGCGCGGGAGCCGGAGCCGGCCGCCTCCTGGTCGGCCACCGCGTCCGCCTTCACCACCACGCCGTCGATCCCGAAGGGCAGTGCGGCGCGCAGGCCGGCGATCTCGTCGATCCGCTGCTGCGCCTCGACGAGGGTCGCGCAGCGGCGCGGCGCGGCGTCGGTGCTGGCGGCGGTGTTGGCGCCGAGGACGGCGAGCCGGGCGAGCAGGTCGGCGTGGTCGAGGCCGGGCAGGCCGAGGGCGTCGTAGGCGAAGAAGGTGAGTTCGACGCGGTAGGCGCGGTCCTTGGCACGCAGGGTGCCGGCCGCGCCGCTGCGCGGGTGGGCGAACGGGGTGGCGCCGTGCGCGGTGCGGACGGCGTTGGCCTGCTCGAACTGCTCGTGGGTGAGCAGCACCTCGCCGCGCAGCTCGACGTCGACCGGTTCGGCGAGCCGGGCGGGCAGGCCGAGCACGGCCTCGGCGGCGGCGGTGATGTCCTCCCCCGCCAGGCCGTCACCCCTGGTCAGCACCTGGGTGAGCCGGCCGGCCCGGTAGCGGGCGGCGACGGCGAGGCCGTCCAGCTTCGGCTCGACGCACCAGGCGGCGACCGGCCGGCCGAGCCGGCGCTCCAGGCCAGCCGCCCAGGACTCCAGCTCCTCGGCCGAGAAGACGTTGTCGAGGGAGAGCATCGGCGCGCTGTGCGGGACGTCGCCGACCGCCGCGCCGCCGGCCACCTTGCCGGTGGGCGACTCGGGCAGCGCCTCGTCCGGGTGCTCGTGCTCGTAGGCCTCGATCGCCCGCACCAGGGCGTCGTACTCGTCGTCGCCGAGCGGGGCGGAGCCGTCGGCGTAGTACGCGGCGGCGGCCCGCACGGCGGCGGCGACGGCGTCGGCGTAGGCCTGCGGGGAGGCCAGGGCGGCAGGGGAGGCCAGGGTGGCTGCGTCCTTCATACCGCCATCATGGCGAGCCGCACTGACATTCGGCCCGCTCGAACGCGGCTCGCACGGACCCCGCCGGGGGGTGCGACCCGCACCGGCCAGGGGTGTCGACCAGGGCCGTCAGCCAGGGGCGCCGGTCGAGGCCGCCGGCCCGGTCAGTCCGGCTGGGGCCGGGTGCGCCGGGCGTAGGCGCGGGCCGCGCGGGCGCGGTCGCCGCAGCGGGTGGAGCACCAGTGGCGCCGGCCGTGCCGGAGGAGGTACCGGGTGCACGGGGTGGAGCCGCAGGCGGTGAGGCGGGCGGCTTCGGGCCCGGTGAGCAGGTCGGCGGCGTCGGCGGCGAGGGTGGCCAGGGCGTGGTCGACGATCTCGGTGGTGGGGTGGGGGGCCGCGCGGTAGGGGCCGCTGCCGTCGTCCCACCGCAGCAGCCGGGCCGTGGGCAGACGGGTCAGGGCGTCGTTGACGGCGGCCAGGGCGGAGGCGGGTGCGGGCAGCTCCGCGACGCGGGCGGCGAACAGCGTCCTGACCTGTTCGCGCATCGAGCGCACCTGCGCCGTGCACATCTCCTGAAGGCCCGCGTCGGCCGGGGCGAGGCCGTGCTCCAGGAGCCACTGGCCGGCGGCGGCCGGCGTGCCGAGGCGGTCGACGACGTGTCCGCCGGGCAGCGTGACGGCGCTGTTGACCAGGGCGAGCGAGGGGTACTGCTGCTCGCCCGGCGCGGGTGGCACGGCGGTCTCGTCGGTGGCGGTGTCCGCGGCGTCCGTCATGAGTCTCATGGTAGCGCTTGCGCTCATCCGTGAGAACCGGCTAGCGTTCCTCACGGATAAACCGCTCTCAACCGTGAGGTGTGCTTCACCATGGCTTCTTCCGACACGACCGTCGAGCAGTTCCCCGTCCGCCTCTTCGGCGGCCCGACCGCCCTCTTCGAGTACGGAGGCCTGCGCTTCCTCACCGACCCGACCTTCGACGGCCCGGGCGACTACCTGCGGCCGGACGGCCGGTTCCTGACCAAGACCGCTCCCTCCTCCGGGAGCGCCGCCGACGCCGGCCACGTCGACGTCGTCCTGCTCTCCCACGACGAGCACCCCGACAACCTCGACCACTCCGGCCGGGCCCTGCTGGCCGACGTCCCGCTCACCCTCACCACCCCCGGCGGCGGCCTGCGCCTCGGCGGCACGGCCCGCGGACTGGCCGACTGGGAGTCGGTCACGCTGGACCGCCCCGACGGCGGCACCCTCACCGTGACCGCCGTGCCCGCCCTCCACGGGCCCGGGGCCCGCGAGCAGGTGGAGGCCGTCACCGGCCAGGTCGTCGGCTTCGTCCTGACCGGGGAAGGGCTGCCCACCGTCTACGTCAGCGGGGACAACGCCTCGCTCCTCGCCGTCGGGGAGATCGCCGAACGCTTCGCCCCCGTCGACACCGCGATCCTCTTCGCCGGGGCCCCCCGCTTCGCCGCCCTCTTCGACGGCGCGCCCATCGTCCTGGACAGCGCCCAGGCCGCCGAGGCCGCCGCGATCCTCGACGCCCGCCGGGTCGTCCTCGTCCACCACGACAGCTGGGCCCACTTCACCGAGGACCGCGACGACCTGGTGGCCGCCTTCACGGCCGCCGGCCTGGCGGAGCGCCTCCACACGGCGTGACCGGCCCCGGGCGGGGCGCGCCGCACGAGGCGCCCCGCCTGTCCGCCCCCGAACCGCCCGCTCAGCCCGGCAGCGGCGCCAGCGGCCTGGTCCGGTAGGCGTCGGAGGAGCCCGGGGGGACGAGGCAGGGCAGCAGCCACTCCCACAGGGCGCCGACCCGGCGGGCGCGCTCCTCACCCGGGCAGCCGTCGCCGAAGACGACCTCCAGCCCGCAGGCGGCCGCCACCACCAGGGTCTCCGGGCCGGGATCGCCCGAGCGGTCACGCAGCTCGCCGGCGCGCCGGGCACCCGTCAGCAACTCCCGGACGACACCGGCCCAGACACCGTGGAAGCCCCGCACGCCCGCGACCGGCACGCCCGCGACCGGCGCGCCGGGGGCGGACGTGGCGGGAGCGAACGCGGCGGTCCTCGACTGCCAGCCGCCCTCCCGGCCGAGGCGGAACGCCGCCCGGACCACCGCGTCCGACCCCAGGGCGTCGACCAGCCAGTAGCCCACGTCGATCAGCGTCTGCAGGGGGGAGGAGGTGGCCCGCAGACCGCCGCAGGCGCCCCGCAGCGAGCGCTCGGCCCGCTGGAACACCGCCTGCGCCAGCTCCTCCTTGGACGCGAAGTGGAAGTAGAGCGCACCCTTCGTCACTCCTGCGGCACCGGCGATCTCGCCGAGCGTGGCCCCCGCATAGCCGCAGCGGTCGAACAGCACCGCCCCCGCCTGCACCAGCCGTCCGCGTGTCCGTTCCGACCTCTCCTGCACCACCCGACCCACACCCCTCACAACGACGAGCACGTTCCGACCACACACGAGCAGCGCCCCGGCAGCGACGGCGCCTTCCGCGCGTCCTCAGCCGACCCGGGTGAACCGGGCCACCGACGCCTCCGGCGAAGCGGTCGCGGCCGCCTCGCGCTCCGAACGCTCCGGGCGCTCCGGGCGCTCCGGGCCGGCCAGCAGGATGGAGCGCTGGAGCCGTCGCAGTCCGGTGGACGGCTCCATGCCCAACTCCCGTACCAGGGTGTTGCGCAGGCGCTGGTAGGCCTCCAGGGCCTCGCCCCGTCGGCCGGAGCGGTGCAGGGCGATCATGTACTGGCCGTGCAGGCTCT
>NZ_JBHWIR010000310.1:0-5471 GCF_042731835.1 Kitasatospora sp. NPDC059817
GCCGCGGCCGCGCGCCCCGCACACCCAGTCCGCGCCCGGCCGCGCCGGCCCGCGGCCCCCGCGCCGGGGCCGCCCGCCCGATGGGCTGCTGGACGACTTCACGGCCGCCGGGCAGCCCGGCGACCTGGTCGGCGGCTTCCTGGAGCCCTTCCCGCTGCTGGCCATGTGCGAGCTGGTGGGCATCCCCTACGAGGACCGCGAGTACTTCCTGCCCAGGGCGGACGCCGCCCTCGGGGCGATGGTCACCCTGGACGAGGGCCGCGAGGTCACCTCCGAACTGCGCGAGTACATCGCGTCACTGCTCGACCGCAAGCGGCGCGAGCCCGCCGACGACGTCCTCACCGGGCTGGTCCACGCGTGCGGGCCCGGCACCCTGGACGGGGAGAGCGTGGTGACCTTCGGGCTCTCGATGCTGGTCGCCGGCTACCGCACGAGCACCATGTTCCTGGCCGACGCCGTGGTGGCCCTGCTGACCGCGCCCGACCGGTACGCCCGGCTCCGCGACGACCGCGGCCTCCTACCCGGCGCGGTGGAGGAACTCCTGCGGTACATACCGGTCATGAACGGCGTCGTGGTCCTCCAGGCCGTCGAGGACATCGAGTTGCACGACCGCAGGATCCGCGCGGGCGACGCCGTTCTGCCCGTCCTCGCCTCGGCCAACCGCGACGAGCGGGTGTTCACCGACGCCGACCGGCTCGACCTGTGCCGGGCGGAGAACCCGCACCTCACCTTCGGCCGGGGTGCGCACAACTGCATCGGCGCGCACCTGGCCCGGGCCCAGATGGCCGTGGGACTGGAAGCCCTGCTCGACCGCTTCCCGCGACTGCGCCTCGCCGAGGGACAGGAACCCGCCTGGGACGACGAATCCCCGAGCAAGTCACCGCTCACCCTCCCCGTCAGCTGGCACGCCACCACCGCCGCGGCTCAAGGGGTCGGCGATCCACCGGAACGACCGCGAAGCCACCGGCCCCCGCCGCCGTGAGGACACCGCCGAGCATTGCACTCACCGCCGCGCGCCGGGAGGAAGAGCCCTCCTGCTGGGCCGGCAGAGACCTTGGACGACCGCTCCGCGGGGAGCGCGCGTACGGAGTGCGCTGGGAAGGCGGTCCGGGGCGTCAGGAAGGCGTCAAGGACGGGCGGCTGGCGGCCGGCGCGGCGGTTGGGTGGAGGACGACACACCAGGTGACGCGCCAGGTGACACACCGGGCGACACGCCGGGTACCGGAACGACGACGCGAGGACGGACCATGCACGGCAACGGGCGGCACCAGGGCAGCGGCACCGGCAGGGTGGTGGTCGGGGTCAGCGGATCGCTCGGCAGCCTCGCCGCCCTGCACCGCGGCGTGGCGGAAGCCCGCAGCCGTGGCGCCGAACTCGTCCCGGTACTCGCCTGGGAGCCGCCCGGCGGCGAACTCGGCTACCGCCGCTCGCCGTGCCCGCCGCTGCTCGCCGCGGTGCGGGAGGCGGCCGAACAGCGGCTGCGGGACGCCCTCGACGCGGCGTTCGGCGGCGCCGACCCCGGCGTGCCGCTGCGCCCGCTGGTGATCAGGGGCGAGACCGGGCCCGCCCTCGTCCAGGCCGCCGACCGGCCGGACGACCTGCTGGTTCTCGGCCAGAGCGGCGGTCTGCTGCGGCGTCGGTTGCGGCGCTCGGTCACGGCGCACTGCGCGCGCGAGGCGGGCTGCCCGGTGCTGACCGTCCCGGTGCCCGAGCTGCTGCACGAGCTGGAGGCGCTGCACCGGCGCACCCGGTGGCACCTGCCGGTCGGCCCGGCGCCCGAACTCGTCGCCGCGAAGAGGTAGGCCGTGCGGATGTACGCGGCCCGGCCGGGTGGACGGCGCTACCACCCGGTCCTGGAGCGGCTCTCCGTCCCGACCTCGGGCACGGTGGCCCTGCTCGCCGGCGGCGTCCTGGCGATGGGCCTCGGCGGGCTCGGCGAACTGCACTCCGGTGGGCTCGCCTACGTCGCCTACCTCGGCCTGTGCGCGATCCTCGGCGGCTTCTCCCGGCCCCGGGCGGCGCCGCTGATCGGACTGGCGGCCTGGCTGTGCTGCAACGCCTTCGCCGAGCACCGGCACGGCGAACTGGGCTGGGCCGGGCCCTGGCCGGAGGGCTCGCACTTCGCGATGTTCACCGCCACCGCCCTGCTGGTGGCCCTGCCCACGACCCTGCCGCGCCGGACGGTCCGGGTGGCGCGGCTGCGCCTCGACCAACTCGGGTGAAACCCCGCAGACGGTCCCTCACCGGCCTTCGGGCCGACGGGCGGACCACGCCGAGACCAGGGATCCGGCCGGTACTCCGGAACCCTCGGCAACCGGTGGAAAACAGGTAGGAGGCGCGCGGCGCCGGGGGGGCGGAGCGGTCGCCCTTAGGACAGCGGGCCCGCCGAGCCAGGCGGGCACCGCCGCGACCGCACCACGGCCCGCGCCGCGCGTCGTCCGTCCAGTCCGGAAGCCCGGAAGCCCGGAAGCCCGGAAGCCCGGAAGCCCGGAAGCCCGGCAACCCTGCGCCCAGGCCGCCTGCTCGCCGCCCCCGGGCCGCCCGCCGAGGGCGGCGTTACGCTGAGACGACCAGATCGGTCCTCGCGGCCCCCGCTGCGCACTCAAGGGGGTGGGGCCAGTGCCGGCGTCCCCGACCAGCCCCCCGACCGGCGGTCCGAGCGACCGTCCGACGGGTTCCGGTGCGGGCGAGAAGGGCCTGAAGAGCGGCGCCCTGGGCCTGCTGTCCTCGGTGTGCATCGGCCTCGCCTCCACCGCCCCCGCCTACAGCCTGGCCGCGACCCTCGGCATCGTCGTGGTCGGGGTCGGCCTCCAGGCGCCCGTCGTCACCGTCCTGGCGTTCATCCCGATGCTGCTGATCGCCTACGCCTACAAGGAGCTCAACGCCGCCGACCCGGACTGCGGCACCACCTTCACCTGGGCCGCCCGGGCGTTCGGCCCGCGCACCGGCTGGATGGGCGGCTGGGGCATCGTCGTCGCCGACGTCATCGTGATGGCCAACCTGGCGCAGATCGCCGGGGTGTACGGCTTCCGGCTGGTCGGCCTGGACTCGCTCGCGGACAGCCGGGTGTGGACGACCAGCGCCGGGGTGGCGTGGATCGTCCTGATGACTGCGATCTGCTACGTCGGCATCGAGCTGTCCGCCACCCTCCAGCGCCGGCTGCTGGCCGTCGAGGTGGTGATGCTGGTCGCCTTCTCGGCCACCGCGCTCGTCAAGGCGTACGGCTCCGCCGCGCCCCCGACGGCCATCCCCGTCGACGCGTCCTGGTTCAACCCGTTCAACGTGCCCTCGACCTCGGCGTTCACCGCCGGCATGCTGGCCGCGGTCTTCATCTACTGGGGCTGGGACACCGCCGTGTCCGTCAACGAGGAGACCGCCGACTCCGCCCGCACCCCCGGCCGCGCGGCCGTCATCTCCACCGTGCTGCTGCTCCTCATCTACGTCCTGGTCGCGACCTCGGCGCAGTCCTTCGCCGGGGTCGGCGCGGACGGCATCGGGCTCGGCAACCCGGCGCACTCGGGGGACGTGCTGTCCGGCCTGGGTGACGCGGTGTTCGGCACCACCGGGATCGGCGCGGTGCTCAGCCGGCTGCTGATCCTGATGGTGCTGACCTCGGCCGCCGCCTCCACCCAGACGACGATCCTGCCCACCGCCCGCACCACCTTCTCGATGGCCACCCACCGGGCCATCCCGACCGGCTTCGCCCGGGTGCACCCGCGCCACCGGACCCCGACCTGGTCGACGGTCGCCATGGGCCTGGCGTCGATCGCCTTCTACGTCCTGCTCACCGCGATCAGCGGCAACGTGCTGGCCGACTCGATCGCCTCGGTCGGCCTCGGCATCGCCTTCTACTACGGCCTGACCGGCTTCGCCTGCGTCTGGTACTACCGCGGGGTCCTCACCCGCAGCGTCCGGGACTTCGTCTTCAAGGGCGTGCTGCCGCTGGCCGGCGGCCTGATGCTGCTGTACTTCTTCGCCTACGGCGCCTTCGACGTCTACGCCGACCCGGACTACGGTGCCACCTCGATCGACCTGCCGGGCATCGGCCGGGTCGGCGGGGTGACGGTGATCGGGCTGGGCGCGCTGCTGCTCGGCGCGGTGCTGATGCTGGTGCAGCGGCTGGTGCAGGGGTCCTGGTTCCGCCACCCGGACGTCCCGGTGAGCGCCGCCGACCCGGCCTCCGCGCCCTGAGTCCAGAACCGGCCGGTTCTGACGTTTCCTTGACGCGCAGTCACGTGTAAAGGGCGAGCAAAGCAGGCATATAGTTCGGGCAAAGCATCGTGGTGGGAGGGGCCGGATGGAGACGACGCTGGAACCGGACTGGCGCACGCTCGGCGTCCTGGGCGCGGCCCGGGGCGCGCGCGGCGGGAGCGACGGCCGCCTCGGGACGGAACACCTGCTGGCCGCCGTCGCCGGGGCGAAGGGCCCGGCCGGTGAGGCCCTGTCGGCCGCCGGGGCGACCGCGACCGCCCTGCTCGCCGTCCTGCGAGACCGCCAGGGCGGGGTCGACACGGCACGCTGGGGCTCGGACGACGGGGCCGGCGCGAGCGTGCCGGCCCGCGACGTGCTCGGCCCGACCGGGGAGCGAGGCCTGCTGCTCAGCGGCGCCGCCGCCCGCGCCCTGGCCGGCGCCATGGAGCGGGCCCGGCAGGACGGCGAGCGGAAGTTCAGCGCAGAACACCTGTTGCGCGCCCTGCTCGCCGATCCGCACGCCCGGGCCGCCGAACTGCTGCACGCGGCGGGCGTCGCGCCGGGAGCGGTACTGGAGCGACTGGCGGTGCCCGCCGGCCCCGACGTGCCGGACGGTCCCGGTGCCCCGGGCGCCCCCGACGACCTGGACGACCTCGACCCGCTGCTGCGCCCCACCCGGGACGCGCTGCTCGGCCGCACGCCGTACCGGCTGCCGCGCTGGAAGCGGCTGCTGGTGCCCGGCTTCGCCAAGATGAACATCGCGGTCGCGCCGATGGCCTGGGTCCGGCTGGAGGTCGACGGGCAGGCGCAGCGCCTCGGCCGCCGTGCGCCCGGCACCGAGCACGTGCTGCTGGCCGTTCTCGCCGTGCACGAAGTCGCCTGCCGGCACCCGCAGTTGGCCGGTGAGGGCGGCGCGGACCCGGCCGAGCGGCACGCGGGCGGGGTGCGGCTGGCCCGGCTCGGCCTGGACTACGCCCGGGCCCACGCGGCGCTCACCGCCGGGCGGGTGCCGCTCGCGGCCGACCCGCGGGCGGTCGAGGCCTACCTGTCCGGCGCCACGGACAGGCAGGGAACCGGGCCGTTGGTGGAGACGCTCCTCTCGGAGGAGACCCGGGCCCGGCGGCTGGTCGAGGCCCTGTGCGGAGATCGGCTCGATCGCCCCTGATTACTACTGAACGGCGTTGGGACTAGGGGCTCTCTTTCGGATCACGTCGGATCAGCGCGCGGCGTCGGAGTGCGTGCATCGCAAGGCGGAGGAGGGAGTCCATGCGGAGTATCGG
>NZ_JBHWIR010000311.1:0-5450 GCF_042731835.1 Kitasatospora sp. NPDC059817
CTCTCCGCCGCGCGGGGGCGGCGGACCCCGCCGCGGGCCGCGTCGGGCGCGCGCGCCCCCGCCGGGCCGCCGCCGCGCGCCCCCCCGCGCGCGCCCCCCCCAACCCGGGGCCCGCCCCGGCCTGTCGCCGCCGACCGGGCCCCGCCAGGCGGTAGGAATGGCACCGGGACCGAACCGCACCACGGAGGCACCGGTGAACCACCCGATCCTCGACCAGATCCGCGACCTGCGCGCCGAGTTGGCGCCCGGCGACGCCGCCCCGGCACTCGTCACGGCGCTCGCCGACGGCACAGCGCCCCGCTCGACCCTGGCCGAACTCGCCGCCCAGCAGCACCGGATCATCGCCTCCGACCGGCGCAGCCTGCTGCTGCTCGCCACCCGCAGCGCCGACCGTCCGGTGAGCGCCTGGTTCGCCACCCTCGCCGAGGGCGAAAGCGCCGCGCTGCGCACCCTGCCCGGCCTCGCCGCCGCCTGCGGCCTCGGCCCGGACGAACTCGCCGCCCGGCCACCGCTGCCCGGCTGCCAGGCCTACCCGGCCTACCTCGCCTGGCTCGCGCTGAACGGCGGGCCCACCGCCGCAGCCGTCGCCCTGGTCACCAACTTCGCTGCCTGGGGCGGCTACTGCTCCACCATCGCGCAGGCCCTGCGCGACCGCTACGGCTTCCCCGACCAGGCCTGCGCGTTCTTCGACCTCTTCGCCCAGCCCGCCACCGCGCTCGAACAGCAGGCCGCCGACGCCCTCGGGCCGGACCCGCTGGACGAGCCGACCCTGGCCGCAGCCCGCGAGTACGGCCGACTGCTCCAGGCGTACGAGCACCTGTTCTGGGACACCCTCGGACAGCTCGACCAGGATCCCCCGGGCCGCGGGAACGGGCCGACCGGGCACGGGAACTGACGGCTCGCCCCCCGCACCCGGTCGGCCTCGCTCAGGCCTGCCAGTGCGGCTTGCCGCTGACCATCCGGCAGTAGATCATCCCCCCGTTGGCGTCATGGGTGCTCTTGCCGAGATCGGCGTTGCGGCAGAACTGCCCGGCCGCATAGCAGTTCCCCGCGTTCGAGCGGAGCTCGCACTCCGCGCCGCCGGCCGCCGCGGTGTGCTGCGGCTCCGGGGCGGTCGGCGGCTGGGCCGTGGTGGTCTTCGGCTGCGGCGCCTTCGGGGTGGGCGACGGCGCGTGGGTGCTGGGGGCCGCCGGCGCGGGGGCGGCCGGCGTGCTCGGCGCGGGGTCGGACGCGGGCGGCGGCGTGCTGGCCGGGGGCGCGGCGGGCGGTGCGACCGGCGGGGTCGACTGGGTGGTGGCGGCCGCCGGAGCGGTCACCGGGGGCGAGGCCTTGGCTCCGCCGTCGGCGGCCGACGGGTCGCAACCGGTCAGCGCCAGACCGACGGTGAGGACGAGTCCGGCGAAGCCGGCCAGGCCGGCGCGCCGACGCCCGTGTATGCGTGAAGGCATGGGTGGAGAACGCTCCGTTCCGTTTGGATGAGGTGTGCGATTCAAGCAGAGCCCGCACACGATCTGTGCACGGATCTCCCACTCGTTGGCAGATCGAGATCTGCCGGCCACCGAGCGTCGCCGCCCTCCGGTCCGCCGTCACGCTGCGCCGAACCGCCGAACGCTCGCCGGGCCACGGGCCACTGTTAGGGCAGCCCCGCCGTCCGGCGCTCGAACACCTCGGGGCGCGCGGTCTCCAGGGCGGTGGCGACCGCGCCGAGGAGGACCGCCTCCTCCCCCAGCAGGCTCGGCGCGAGCGTCGGACGCATCGGGGCGATCCGGTGCAGGGCCTGCTCCAGCGGCTCCAGGAGCAGGTCCGCGCTGTTGCCGATTCCGCCGCCGAGGACCACCAGGTCCGGATCCAGTACGGCGGACAACACGGCGACAGCATAGGCGAGTTGGCCGGCTTCACGGTCGACGGCCCGGACCGCCGCCGGCTCCCCGGCCCGGGCCCGTTCGAAGACCTGCTTGGCCGTGGGCGCGCCGCCCAGCCCGAGGTCCTGGGCGGTGCGCACCACGGCGTCCGCGGCGGCCTCCTGCTCGATGGTCGCCGGAGGCTCACCGGGGCGGGCGGGCAACGGCACCAGGCCGATCTCGCCCAGCGCGCCGTGCGCGCCGAGCAGCAGTTCGCCGTCCTTGACCACGCCGACGCCCAGGCCGGTGCCGACCAGCAGGTAGGCGAACATCCGACTGCCCCGGCCCGCGCCGAGGGTGTACTCGCCGAGCGCGGCCAGGTTGGCGTCGTTGGCCACGGTGACGGCCACCCCCAGGCCCTCCCCGATCCGGTCGAACAGGCCGGGCCGGCCCCAGCCGGGCAGGCTGGTGGCGTAGCGGACACCGCGCCGCTGCTCGTCCCACACGCCCGGGGTGCCGATCACCGCGTGCACGATGTCGTCGGCGGCCAGGCCCGCCTCGGCGATGGCCTCGTGGGCGGCGGCGACCACGGCGTCGGCGACGGCGTTCGCCGAGCGGCCCCGGTTGGCCACGTCGCGGCGGGCGACGACCGTCCCGGCGAGGTCCGCGACGGCGACCCGCAGCCTGGCCCGCCCGATGTCCACGCCGAGCACGTGCCCGGCGGCCGGGTCGACCTCGTACAGCACCGCAGTGCGGCCGCGCTCGGGGGCCAGCCGGCCGGCCTCGCGGACCAGCCCGGCCTGCTCCAGGGCGGCCAGGGCGGCGGAGACGGTGGGCTTGGACAGGCCGGTGTCCCGGGCGAGTTGGGCGCGCGAGGAGCCGCCGCCGGTGCGCAGCAGTTCGAGCAGCAGCCATTCGTTGTTGCTGCGCAGCCGCTGCCGGTTCCACGGCACTGCCGGGGCCCCGGCCGCCGGGCGGTGGGTCGGCAGGTGGCTGCTCATCGGTTCCTCCGGTCTGGGCGGGACGGCTGGCGGGCGGGCTGCGCCGGGCGGTGCCGGCACGGCCCGCGGCGTCCGGTGTCGGGCGCCGCCGCCCAAGTATGACCGGCGATCATTCCGTTCCCACCCCGGCCGCCGGCCCTGTACCGTCCCGAGCAGCCCCGTACCGCCCTGAGCAGCCCCGAGCCGCCCCGAGCGGGACCACCGGGCCCGTCAAGCCCGTCAAGCCCGTCGGACCTGTCAGCCGCCTCAGACCCCGGGTCGGATCCCTCAGGCCACCCAGCCGCCCGTCATCCGCCGCACCACCGAGCCGTCCAGGTCGGCCAGCTTGGTGCCGGCGAAGGCCCGGGCCGCCTCGGAGGTCTGCACCCGCAGCGGCGGCCGCTCGGCGGTGAGGGCCGCGACGATCGGGGCGGCCGCCTGCTCCGGGGTCTGGGCCTGGGCGAAGGCCTTCAGCGTGCGGTCGACGTAGGCCCGCAGGGCGGGGGCGTACGGGCCGGCCGCGGCGGTCAGCGCGGGCAGGTCGATGGCCTGGTTGCCGATGAACTCGCTGGCGACGGCGCCCGGTTCGACGACGGTGACGTGCACGCCGACGGTGGCGGCGACCGGCGCCAGCGACTCCATGAAGCCCTCGACGGCGAACTTGGCGGCGCAGTACGCCTCGTTGAAGGGCTGTCCGACCACGCCGCCGACGCTGGTCACGGTGACCACCCGGCCGCCGGAGGCCCGCAGGTGCGGCAGTGCGGCCCGGGTGACCTCGACCACGCCGAAGAAGTTCACCTCCATGGCGGCCCGCACCGGCGCCGTCCCGTCCTGCTCGATCGTGCCGACGTGGCCGGCGCCCGCGTTGTTGACCACCGCGTCGAGCCGGCCGTGCCGGGCGAGGACGGTCTCCAGGCAGGAGGTGACGGAGGCCGGGTCGGTGACGTCCAGCTGCTCGACCTCGATCCGCCCGTCGACGCCCGCCTCGGCGGCGGCGCGCCGCAGGGCTTCGGCCCGTCCGGTGTCGCGCATGGTGGCGACGACGCCGTACCCGGCGCGGGCGGCGGCCACGGCGGTGGCGAGGCCGATCCCGGAGGAGGTGCCGGTGATGAGGACGATCGGGGCGGCGTCGGTGTCCATGGAGGTCTCTCCTCGGGTCTCCCCGGACTTCTCCGGGGCAGAGTGTGTGCGTGTGCACGCACCCTATAATTAGGTGCACGCGCACGCAAACGCGATCGGCAGCCCGGCGCCGCCGGGCGGGCTGCCGTCACACCTTCGCCAGGGCGCCCTCCATGTCCGCCCACAGGTCCTCGGGGTGCTCGATGCCCACCGACACCCGCACCGTCCCCGGGCCGATCCCGGCGGCGGCCAACTCGGCGTCGTCGAGCTGGCGGTGGGAGGTGCCGGCCGGGTGGAGCACGAGGGTGTGCACGCCGCCGAGGGAGGGTGCGAGGGCGGCCAGGCGGACGGACTCGGTGAAGGTGCGGGCCGCCTCGCGGCCGCCGACGAGGTCGAAGGCCAGGACGCCGCCGTGGCCGTCGGGCAGGAGCCGGCGGGCGAGGTCGTGGTCGGGGTGCCCGGGCAGGCCCGGGTAGTGGACGGCCCCGACCGCAGGGTGGGCGGCGAGGCGGCCGGCCAGGTCGAGCGCGGTCTCGCAGTGCCGGCGGACCCGCAGGGCGAGGGTCTGGAGGCCGCGCAGGGTCAGCCAGGCGGCGAACGGGTCGGCGGCGGCGCCGAGTTCGATGGCGTAGTGCCAGACCTTGCGGTGCAGTTCGGCGTCCGCGAGAACGGCGACGCCGGCCAGGACGTCCGAGTGGCCGCCGAGGTACTTGGTGGCCGAGTGGATGACGACGTCCGCGCCGTACTCGATCGGCCGGCAGAGCAGCGGCGTCGCGAAGGTGTTGTCCACCACGCTGACCACCCCGGCCCGCTTGGCGACGCCGATCAGCCCGGACAGGTCGGTGACCCTGGTGGTGGGGTTGGAGATGGTCTCCAGGTGCAGCAGCCGGGTGGTGGGCCGCAGCGCCGCCTCGACCTCGGCCGGGTCGTCGCCCCCGACGTGGGTGACCTCCACCCCCCAGCGCTCGGCGAGGTCGGCGAGCACGGCGAAGGTGCCGCCGTACAGGCTTCGCTGGGCGATCACGTGGTCGCCGGAGCGCAGCAGGGCGAGCAGGACGGTGTTGATCGCGCCCATGCCGGAGGCGGTGGCGATCGCGCCGGCGCCGCCTTCGAGGTCGGCCACCGCCGTCTCCAGCGAGCGGACGGTCGGGTTGCCGTAGCGGTTGTAGAAGAAGGCCCCGCCCGGGCCGCTGAAGGCCTGGGTGAGCGCGTCGCTGGTGTCGAAGGCGAAGAGGTGGCTCTGGTGCAGCGGCACGCCCATCGGACGGCTGCCGGCGGTGTCCGCGAGGGGCGGGTGGACGATCCGGCTCTCGGGGCGCAGCGCGCCGGGGGCCCGGTGTCCGTCGGGGGTCCGTTGGCCCTCGGGGGCCTGGTGTCCGTCGGGGATCTGCTGTCCGTCGGGGGTCTGGTGGCCGAGGTAGTCGCTCATGCCGCCCATCGTCGGTCCGGTCGCATGCCGCGCCCAGGGCCAATCGCGCCCGGGTGGCCCGCCCCGGTGCCGCTGCGGCGC
>NZ_JBHWIR010000312.1:0-5352 GCF_042731835.1 Kitasatospora sp. NPDC059817
CGTCGGCTACGAGATGGCCCTCCTCGTCGACCGCGCCGGCGCCGTCCTCACCCCCGCACTCCGCGCGGAACTCCAGGGCAGTCTCCTGCACTGACGGTCCGTCGGATACCGTCCAGGTATTCGAAGTACCTCCGCGTCCTTCCCGGGCCCGCTTCGGCGGGCTCGGGTTCGGACGTTGTACGGCCTTCGCACCACCGGCTCCGGACCTGCGCCGAAGCTCGCACCGCACCGCCGCACCCTGTGAGGAGAGGAACCGTGACACCGCCCGACGACCGCAGCGGCCAGTACGGCGTTCCGTACCCTGGCACAGGCCATGACGCCTTCGGAGCACCCGGCGTCGGCCACGGTCAGCAGTACGGCCAGCCTCAGCACGGCCAGCAGCACGGACAGCAGTACGGCCAGCACCAGTACGGGCAGCCCCAGCACCCGTACGGGCAGCCGCAGCAGGAGCAGTACGACCGGCAGGGCCCGCCCGGCCAGTACCGACAGCCGCAGCCCGCCTTCGACACGCCGCCGCCCGGCTACCCGGCGCCCGCCCCCGACCACCGGCCGGCCCACGAGCCCGGGCACGTCGAGGAGTTCGAGGACGAGCCCGACTCCGGCCCGCTGATCCGGCCGTTCGCGATGACCGGTGGACGTACCCGGCCGCGCTACGAACTCGCGCTGGAGGCCCTCGTCTCCGCCGACGTCGACCCGCAGCGCCTGGCCACCCTGCTCCCCGAGCACCAGCGGATCTGCACCCTGTGCAGGGAGGTCAAATCCGTCGCGGAGGTGTCGGCGCTGCTCTCCCTTCCCCTGGGAGTGGCCCGCATCCTCGTGGCCGACCTGGCCGAAGCCGGCCTCGTCGCCATCCACCAGCCCGCTTCCGGCGGCGAATCCGGAAACCAGCCCGACGTCACGCTGCTCGAAAGGGTCCTCAGTGGACTTCGCAAGCTCTAACGCGGCCGCCCCCACCCGCGCCACCACCTCCGCGAAGATCGTCGTCGCGGGCGGCTTCGGCGTCGGCAAGACCACGCTCGTCGGCGCCGTCTCCGAGATCAACCCCCTGCGCACCGAAGCCGTCATGACCTCGGCCTCCGCCGGCATCGACGACCTCAGCCACGTCTCCGGCAAGACCACCACCACCGTCGCCATGGACTTCGGCCGCATCACCCTCGACGAAGACCTCATCCTCTACCTCTTCGGCACCCCCGGACAGGACCGCTTCTGGTTCATGTGGGACGACCTCGTCCGCGGCGCCATCGGCGCCGTCGTCCTCGTCGACACCCGCCGCCTCGCCGACTGCTTCCCCGCCCTCGACTACTTCGAGAACAGCGGACTCCCCTTCGTCGTCGCCCTCAACGGCTTCGACGGACACCAGCCCCACACCGCCGACGAGGTCCGCGAAGCACTCCAGCTCAGCGCCGAAACCCCCGTCGTCACCCTCGACGCCCGCCGCCGCGACAGCGCCAAAAGCGCCCTCATCACCCTCGTCGAACACGCCCTCCTCGCCCGACTCCGATGACGGGCCGGACATCCGGACCCCGGGGGCCGTCGGCGTGACGGCCCCCGGGGCGGAGCCGCTACCGGCCGATGTCCTCCAGGGGCATCGCGCAAGACCCGCTGTATAAGCAGCGGATAACAGTTCGGTAGGCATTTTGTGATCAACAGTGACTCTGCGTGGTGAACTAGCGCCACTCAGCGCCAGAAGACCACGGTTTTGCTCCGTCATGTCGGTGAATGTCCCTATTGCGCCGACGCGGGGGCCATCCTGCGGCTGTTTGTCCCCCATCCCTGCACGTGCTGAAATTCCAGCTACCCCTGAAACCCTCGCGCCGGCCCACCGGTGACGGGCCAGGGCCCGGGGGTAGCGCTGGATTGATCCATGGCCGACAGTCGGCCGAGAGGTAGTTGTCGAGTGAGGCGTAAGCAGCAACCCGCCCCGCAGCGGCGCTCCGAGCCCCGCCGGAGCGAGCCGAACGGTACCGCAGCGGACCCGGCCGGATTCTCCGCTTTCACCCCCACCGAGGAGCGCTCCCAGGCCTCCCCGGCCCCGCAGCCCCCGGCCGCGTCCACGGAACCCCGCAGCGGCGGTCCGGACGGCGACGCCTCCAGGCGGTACGACTTCCTCCGCCCGCGCAACTGGCGCGTGCCGACCCGTCTGATCGCGATCCTGCTGATCCCCGTGATCATCAGCCTCGTCTTCGGCGGCCTCCGCGTGAACACCTCGGTCGACGGCTACATCAAGGCCTCCCGCGCCGAGAAGACCGCCGAGCTCGCCAAGGCGGCCACCGAGCTCGCCGAAGCGCTGGAGATCGAGCGCGACACCACGCTGATACCCCTGCTCACCAAGCAGGACCCGGACGGCAAGGTCGCCAAGATCCGCGCCAACACGGACGCCGCGCTGAAGGCGTACGAGGCGGCCTACGCGGCCTCCGACAAGTCCGGCGAACTGCCGCGCCGCCACGAGGGCTTCCAGGCCCTGGTGGTCGACCTGCCGCACCTGCGGTCCAGCGCGTACGGATCCGAGCTGTTCGCCGGCGCCACCGTCAACGCCTACTCGGTGATGTTCGCCCCGCTGCTGTCCTACGACAACTCGGTCGGCATCGGCTCCAGCAACGCCGCCAGCAAGGGCCGCGCGATCTACGCGATGTCCCTCGCCAAGGCCTCCGCCTCGACCCAGCGCGCGCTCATGCTGCACCTGCTGGTCGGCATCTCCCAGAACGCCACCACCCGGTTCGAGAACGCCGACGTGATCCAGCAGATCCTGGTCGCGGAGCGGCTGGAGCAGGTCTCGCTGACCGAGTTCAACACCGGCAGCGCCCCCGAGGACGCCCGCAAGTACGCCAACGCGCAGGTCGTCCAGGCCGCCGCGCAGGAGCGCTCGGCCTACAAGATGCCGAACGGCACCGCGCCCTCCATGCAGACCCTGCTCTCCCTCGGCGCCGCCTACAGCCAGGCCGCCGCCGAGGGCCAGAGCAAGGGCAAGGCCGCCGCCGACCAGGCCTACAAGGAGGCCAAGGACTCCGGTCTCACCCCGGAGAACTGGAACCAGGCCGCCAACACCCACATCCAGGCCCTGCGCGACACCGAGGTCCAGCTGCTGGACGACGTCCTCACGGACTCCCGCGGCCTCAAGGACAACGCGCTCTACGACGCCATCCTCAACACGATCATCGTCGTCGCCGCGCTCATCCTGGCCGGCCTGCTCACCGGCTACGTCGCCCGCTCGATGATCCTCGGCATGCGCACCCTGCGCAGCGCCGCCCTGGAGATCGCCGACCACCGCCTGCCGGACCTGGTCGAGAAGCTCTCCAAGACCGACCCCGACCGGGTCGACACCTCCGTCACCCCGATCCCGCTGCACGGCAAGGACGAGATCGGCGAGGTCGCCCGGGCGTTCGACCAGGTCCACCAGCAGGCCGTGGCGCTCGCCGCCGAGCAGGCCCTGCTGCGAGGGAACGTCAACGCGATCTTCACCAACCTGTCGCGTCGCAGCCAGGGCCTGATCCAGCGCCAGCTGGCGCTGATCACCGACCTGGAGAACAACGAGGCCGACCCGGACCAGCTGGAGAACCTCTTCAAGCTGGACCACCTCGCCACCCGCATGCGCCGCAACGGTGAGAACCTGCTCGTCCTCGCGGGCGAGGAGGCCGGCCGCCGCTGGAACACCCCGGTCCCGCTGGTCGACGTGCTCCGCGCCGCCTCCTCCGAGGTGGAGCAGTACGAGCGCGTCGAGCTGTCCGGCATCCCGGAGGTCGAGGTCGTCGGCGCCGCCGTGACCGACCTCGTCCACCTGCTCGCCGAGCTGCTGGAGAACGCCACCTCGTTCTCCAGCCCGCAGACCCGGGTCCTGGTCAACGCAACCCGCCTGCCGGACGGCCGGGTGCTGGTCGAGATCCACGACAAGGGCATCGGCCTCACCGCCGACGACTTCGCCGAGATCAACGAGAAGCTGGCCGAGCCGCCGACCGTCGACGCCACCATCTCCCGCCGCATGGGCCTGTTCGTGGTCGGCCGGCTGTCCCAGCGACACGACGTCCGCGTCCAGCTCCGCCCGTCCGGCGAGTCCGCCGGCACCACCTCGCTGGTCATGATCCCGCCGTTCATCACCCGGTCGGGCGCCGCGCCGGAGCCCGAGGAGCAGTTCACCGTCTCCCGGATCTTCGCCGAGCAGGAGCCGACCTCCCAGTGGGCGCCCAACGGCCAGCCGCGCAGCGCCGCCGAGCTGGGCTTCGACGACCACCTCACCGGCACCGGCAACGCCGGATCCAGCGGCTTCAGCCCGGCCCTGGAGGCCGTCCAGCGCTCGCAGCGCCTCGACCAGGTCCGCCGCGCGGCCCTGGAGAGCGGCCCGCACGACGGCGAGCCGCCGGTGCTGGACGCCGAGGTCGAGGAGGAGTACCAGCAGGGCTACGACCAGTACGCCCCCCAGGGCTACGAGCAGCAGTCCGGCTACGCCGACGACCAGTACGGCTACGCCCAGGACGGCTACCAGCAGGACGAGTACGGCCAGGACCAGTACGGCCAGTACCCGCAGCAGGGCTACGACCAGTCCGGCTACGCCGACGACCAGTACGGCCGCCAGGACTACCAGGGCGACGGCTACCAGGGCTACCAGGACGGCTACGCCGACCAGTACGGCCAGCAGGCCGAGGAGGCCCCGGCCGGCCACCCGTACGCCCCGGAGCCGCCCGCACTGCCCGCCGCCGAGCCCACCCCCACCCTGCCGTCCGGGCTACCGCAGCGCCGCCCCGGCCAGCAGCTGGCGGGTGGCGGCTTCGGCGCCCCGACCGCTCCGGCGGGCGGCGGCTCCGGCGGCGAGACCCCGAACTGGTTCGCCGGCGCCAAGGACACCTCGGCGGTCGACGAGCCGCGCGGCCACGACGTGTCGGCGCTGGGCGGCTACGGCCCGACCGGCCCGACCAACTCGCCCTGGCAGTCGCCCAACGACGGCGCCTGGCAGCAGGCCGAACAGACCCGCGAGCCCGCCTCCGGCGGCACCACCGGGGCAGGCCTGCCGCGGCGCGTGCCCAAGCAGAACCTGGTGGCCGGAAACGCCAAGCCCACTCCGCAGGAAGGGCCGCAGGTCTCCCGCAGCCCTGAGGAGGTCCGCGGTCGGCTCACCAACCTGCGCCGCGGCGTGGAGCAGGGCCGCAGTGCCGGTAACACCGGAAGCTTCCGGATCGACCCCGATCAGGTAGACCCGTCCGGCAACGGACAGAACCGAAGCACCGATCTCTTCGGCGGCTCGAACCACCAGGAGCGTTGAGTTGACTCAGATGAGCCAGGCCGCACAGAACCTGAACTGGCTGATCACCAATTTCGTGGACAACACCCCCGGGGTGTCCCACACCGTGGTGGTCTCCGCCG
>NZ_JBHWIR010000313.1:0-5349 GCF_042731835.1 Kitasatospora sp. NPDC059817
GGCCCCGGGGGCCCCCCCGCCCCCCCCCCCCCCCGCCCCGCCCCCGGGGGGGGGGGGGGGGGGGGGGGGGGCGGCGGGCCCCGGGGGGGCGCCCCCCCCCCCCCCCGGGCTGCGCTGGCGGCCGGGTGGGGCCGCCGGTATGCCTGGGGGGACGGCGAGGCGGCGGAGAGGACAGCGGGGTGGGCGGCGCGGACGCGGACGGGAGCGGGGACCGGGACGACGGGGGGACGCGGGCGCCGGGCAACCGGGCGGTGGTGCTGGGGGTGCTGGCCTCCACCGCGGTGGTGCTGCTCGCCCAGGCGGCGAGCGGCACCAGCGCCCGGCTGGTGCTGCTGCTGGTGTTCCTGCCGGCCCTGCTGGCGGGGCTGGGCACCGTCGCGCAGACGGTCGCGGCCTCGGTGTGGGTGGCCGGGGTCGTGGCGGTCAGCACGGTGCTGTTCCCGCCGTCCTCGCTGGCCGCCCGGGTGGGCACCCTGGTGGGCGTGGTCGGCGCCGAGGCGGCCGTGGTCGGGCTGTGCACACGACGGGTGCGGCGCGAGCGGGAGCTGTTCCGGATGCGGCAGACCGCCGTCGCCCTGCAACGCCAGCTGCTGCGCCCGCTGCCGGTGCTCACCCCCGACGTCCAGCTGTACGGGCTGTACCGGCCGGTGGAGGAGGACGCCCTGGTCGGCGGCGACCTGTACGACGTCGCCGACACCCCGTACGGCACCCGAGTGCTGGTGGGCGACGTGCAGGGCAAGGGCCTGCCGGCGATCGGCGCGGGCTTCGCGGTGCTGAGCGCGTTCCGGGAGGCGGCCTTCCGGGAGCCGGCGCTGACCGGCGTCGCGGACGCCCTGGAGGCGGCGGTGGAGCGGCACAACGCGTACGCGGTGCAGGGCGGCGAGAGCGAGCGCTTCGTCACCGCGACCGTGCTGGGCGTGGAGCGCGGCGCGGACGTGCAGGCCGTCAACTGCGGCCACCTCGCCCCCTACCTGCTGCACGGCGGCCGGGTCGAGGCCGTGCCGCTGCCGGCCGGGGTGCCGCTCGGGCTGGCGGAGCTGACCGACGAGGTGCGCACCGTCCGGTGGTTCGCGCTGCCCGAGGACGGCGTGCTGGTGCTGCTCACCGACGGGATCACCGAGGCCCAGGACGCCACCGGCGCGTTCTACCCCGTCGAACGGGGCCTGGCCGCCCTCGCCACCGCCCCCGCCGCCCTGCTGCCCGAGGCCCTGGACCGCGAGGCCCGCCGCTGGAGCGGAGGCCGCAGCCGCGACGACGTCACGGCGCTGTCCCTGCACCGCGCGCCCTGAGGCTGCCGAGGTTCCCCCGAGGCGCCCTCACCGCTTGAGGAACTCCAGCAGGTCGGCGTTGAAGCGCTCCTTGTCACCGGGGACCATCGCGATGCCGTGCGAGCCGTTCTCGTACACCTTCAGGACGGCGCCGGGGATGATCCGGGCGGCCCGGCGGGCGGTGGCCTCGACGGGGACGATCCGGTCGTCGTCACCGTGCACGATCAGGGTGGGGATGTCGAACTTGGCCAGGTCCTCGTGGAAGTCGGTGTAGCCGAAGGCGTCCACGCAGTCGACGCCGCCCTCGATGGTCTGGTGCATCGCCATGAACCAGAACGCGTCCCGGTTGCCCTGGGTGGCGCGGGAACCGGGGCGGTCGGCGGAGAAGAAGTCGACGGAGGTGTCCTGCCAGAACTGGGAGCGCTCGGTGAGGATGCCGGCCTTGATGTCGTCGAAGACGCTGCCGGGCACGCCGTGCGGGTTGTCGGGGCCCTGCAGCATGGACGGGGTGATCGCCGACAGCAGGACGGCGGAGCGGATCCGCCCGGTGCCGTGGCGGCCGATGTAGCGGGCGAGCTCGCCGCCACCCATGGAATGGGCCACCAGGGTGACGTCGCGCAGGTCGAGCCCGGTGAGCAGGCTGTCGAGGTCGTCGGCGAAGGTGTCGAAGTCGTAGCCGCCGTAGACCGGGGCGGAACGGCCGTGGCCGCGCCGGTCGTGGGCGATGGCCCGCAGGCCGGCGTCCGCGACGGCCTTCAGCTGGTCCTGCCAGGCGTCGCCGTTGAGCGGCCAGCCGTGGATGAACACGACGGGGCGTCCGTTGCCCCAGTCCTGGTAGAAGATCTCGACGCCGTCGCGGGTCCTGGAGATGGGCATGCTCCTGCTCCTTCGGGTGGTACGCCGGGGGTGGTACGCCGGGGGTGGGGCGGCCTGCCGGGGTGACCTGCCCGGGGGCGGCCGGGCCGCAGGTTCATCCAACGGGAGGCGGGTGGGGCCCGCGCGGGAGCGGACGCGGCGCTACGCCGTTCGGGTGAGTTTCGGGTCAGGGCGGATGAGTGCGGGTGAGGACGAGGGCGGTTCAGCCGCTCTCGCGCAGGCGGGTGCCGAGGGCGTCCGGGGGCAGCAGGGGCGCCGGGTAGCCGGCCGGAGGCTCGGCGAGCTCCCAGGGGCGGTGGACGTCGCGGGCGGGCAGGTGGGCGAGCTCGGGGACCCAGCGGCGCACGTAGACGCCGTCGGGGTCGTAGCGGTCGGCCTGGCGCAGCGGGTTGAGGACGCGGTTGGGGCGGGGGTCGGTGCCGGTGCCGGCGGCCCACTGCCAGTTGAGCTGGTTGTTGGCGAGGTCGCCGTCGACGAGCAGGGCGAGGAAGTGTGCGGCGCCGGGGCGCCAGTGGTGGCGCAGGCTCTTGGTGAGGAAGGAGGCGGTGAGCAGGCGGGCCCGGTTGTGCATCCAGCCCTCGTGGGCGAGTTGGCGCAGGCCGGCGTCGACGATCGGGTAGCCGGTGCGGCCCTCGCGCCAGGCCTGGAACTCGCGTTCGTCGTCGTACCAGCGGACGGGGCGGGGGCGGTAGTCCGCGTGGGCGGCGTCGGGGCGGGCCGCGAGGACCTGGTGGTGGAAGTCGCGCCAGGCGAGTTGGCGCACCAGCGCGGCCGCGCCGGGGGTGTCGGACTTCCCGGCGCGGTGGGCGAGTTCGGTGGCGGACAGGCAGCCGAAGTGCAGGTACGGCGAGAGCCGGGAGGTGGCGTCGGCGGCGAGGTCGTCGTGCAACTGCTCGTAGGCGTCCGGGTTCCAGGCGCGCAGGCGGCGGCGGGCAGCGCTCTCGCCGCCGGGGGCGCGGCCCGGGGAGGTGCCGGCGGGGGCGGCGGGCAGCGGGGCGCTCGCGGGGCCGTCGGGGGTGGCGAGGGTGCGCGGGGCGGGCAGGACGGTGCGCCGGGGGGCCTGCTGCCAGGCACGGTGGTAGGGGGTGAAGACGGCGTAGTGGTCGCGCCCGGCCGGGGTGACGAGGCCGGCAGGGACGATGGTGAGCGCGGCGTCGTGCAGGTGCAGGCGCTCGCCGAGAGCACGGCGCAGGGCGTGTTCGCGGCGGGTGGCGAAGGCGGAGACGCCGGCGTTGGTGTGGACGGTGTCGGCGCCGCACTCGGCGGCCAGGCGGGCGACCTGTTCGGCGGGGTCGCCGTGGCGCAGGACCAGGCGGGAGCCGGCGGCGCGCAGCGCCCGGTCGAGGTCGGCGAGGCTCTCGGCGAGGAAGGCCTGCCGGTTGGGGGCGGCGAAGCCGGCCCGGGCGATGGCCGGGTCGAGGACGAACAGGGGGACGACCTGGTCGGCGCGGGTGCGGGCGGCGTGCAGGGCGGGGTTGTCGTGCAGGCGCAGGTCCTGGGTGAACAGGACGACGGCGGTGCTCATCGGGGGCCTCGTGCGGTGGGGTGCGGGTGCGGGTGTCAGGCGGCGGGTCGGGTGTCAGGCGGGTCGGGCGCGTTCGGTGATGTTGCGGGCCATGGCGCCGAACACCAGGGCGTGGAAGGGCGCCACCGACCACCAGTAGAGGTGGCCGGCCAGTCCGTGCGGGTGGAACAGCGCCCGCTGCTGGTACAGCGCGCCGCCGTCGCCGTCGGGCGTCACGCGCAGTTCGAGCCAGGCCAGGCCCGGCAGGCGCATCTCGGCGCGCAGCCGCAGCAGGTGTCCGGGTTCGATCTCCTCGACCCGCCAGAAGTCGAGCGCGTCGCCGACCCGCAGCCGGTGGCGGTCGCGGCGGCCCCGGCGCAGGCCGACGCCGCCGGCCAGGCGGTCCAGACGGCCCCGCAGGGCCCAGGCCAGCGGCAGGGAGTACCAGCCGTTCTCGCCGCCGACGCCCTCCACCACCCGCCACAGCGCGGCCGGGTCGGCGGCCACCCGGCGCCGGCGCAGGTCCTGGTAGAGGCTGCCGCCGGCCCAGTCGGGGTCGGTGGGCAGCGGGTCGCTGGGCGCGCCGGGCAGGGAGGCGGAGGACCAGCGGGTGGAGACCTGGGCGTCGCGGATGCGCCGCAGGGCCAGTTCCACGGCCCGGTCGAAGCCGGTCAGGCCCTCGGGCGGGTCGGGGATCCAGCGGGCGATGTCGTGTTCGCGGCACACCACCTCGTGGCGCAGCGACTCCACCAGCGGGCGGGCGAGCGAGCCCGGTACGGGGGTGACCAGGCCCACCCAGTGGCTGGACAGGCGCGGGGAGAGCACAGGCACCGGCACGATCAGGCGCCGGGGCAGGTCGGCGACCTCGGCGTAGTGGCGCATCATCAGCCGGTAGGTGAGCACGTCGGGCCCGCCGATGTCGAAGGTGCGGTCGACCTCGGGGGGCAGGGCGGCGGCGCCGACCAGGTAGCGCAGCACGTCGCGTACGGCGATCGGCTGGATGCGGGTATCGACCCAGCGGGGGGTGACCATCGCCGGGAGCCGTTCGGTCAGGTGGCGCAGCATCTCGAAGGAGGCCGAGCCGGAGCCGATGATCACCGCGGCCCGCAGTTCGGCGGTGGGGACGCCGCCCGTGCGCAGGGCGCGGCCCACTTCGGCGCGCGAGCGCAGGTGGGCCGACAGGTGCGGTTCGGGGACCCCGGCGGGCAGCAGTCCGCCGAGGTAGACGATGCGCCGGGTGCCGGCGGCGGCGGCCGCCTGGGCGAAGGCCTCGGCGGCCTGCCGGTCCCGGGTCTCGAAGCCGGGCCCGGTGCCCAGGGAGTGGACCAGGTAGTAGGCGGCGTCGATGCCGTCGAAGGCCGCGGGCAGGGTCTCGGGGCGGGTGACGTCCCCGGTGACGGCCTCCACGTCGGCCCGCCAGGGCTGGTCCCGCAGCCGGAGCGGGTCGCGGACCAGGCAGCGCACCCGGTACCCGGCGGCGAGCAGTTCGGGCACCAGGCGCCCGCCGATGTAGCCGGTGGCGCCGGTGACCAGGCAGTGCGGGCGCGTCCGGGTCGGCTCGTCCACCTGCGGCTCCTCTCGTGCGGGCGGGTGCGCCCCCCGTACCCCGCCAGGCGCGGGGGGCGCTGCCGGGGTGTTCGGAGCGGACGCGGCCGGGGATTGGACGGGGCCGGGGATTCGAGTCTTCCAGGGGTGGGCAGG
>NZ_JBHWIR010000314.1:0-5295 GCF_042731835.1 Kitasatospora sp. NPDC059817
GGGAGTCCATGCGGAGTATCGGCGACCGACGACAACGCGGCGAGGTGCGTGCTCCGGCGTCGCGCGCCCGGCGTGATCCGAAAGAGAGCCCCTAGCACCCGGACACGGCCGACCGTCGGAGCCCGCCCACCATCGGTGGACCAGGTCGGCCGGTGCGAGCCGGCCGTTGCCGGGCTGTCCAGGCGGAGACAGATGCGCAGGGACATATGCAGAGAGACAGATGTGGAGACGGATGTGGAGAGGCACAAGCGACCATGAACACAGCGGACAGCGGCAGCGCGGCGGGCGGCGTGCGCGTCGAGATCGACGACGTCCAGAGCGGGGCCCTGCGTCCACGGCCCGTGCCCTACGAGGGACGGTTCGTCTTCCTGCGCGTGGATGACCGGCACGTCGGGCGCGCCCTGCTGCGCCGACTGCTCCCGTTGGCCTCGGGCGGTCTGCCCAGCGTGGACCCGAGCCGGGATGCCTGGGTGACCGTGGCGTTCACCTACCAGGGGCTGAGGGCCCTGGGGGTGCCCCAGGAGTCGCTGGACAGCTTTCCGCGGGCGTTCCGTGAGGGCATGGCCGCTCGGGCGGAGCTGATCGGTGACGTGGGCGAGAGTGCACCGGCCCGCTGGGAGGCCCCGTTCGGAACCGGTGAGGTCCACATCGCGTTGAGCGCCCTCTCCTCCGATGCGGCGCAGCTGGAGAGGGAGCTGGGGCGGGCCCGTGTCGCCTACGAGGGCACGCCCGGTGTCCAGGTGATCTGGCAGCAGGAGGTCCACCAGCTCCCGACCGGGCGTACCACCTTCGGATTCCGTGACGGCATCAGCCATCCGAACATCGAGGGCGTCGGGCTGCCCGGCTCCAACCCGCAGGAAGCCCCGATCAAGGCCGGCGAGTTCATCCTCGGCTACCCCGACGAGACCGGCGGCCTGCCGCCCGTGCCCAGCCCCGACGTGCTGGGACGCAACGGGACCTACGTGGCCGTTCGCAAGATCCACACCAACGTGGCGGCCTGGCGCCGGTACCTGCGTGCGAACAGCTCCAGCGCCGAGGAGGAGGCACTGCTGGCGGCCAAGATGGTCGGGCGCTGGCCGAGCGGGGCGCCGTTGACGCTAGCGCCGGAGCACGATGATCCGGAGCTGGCGGCCGATCCGCGCCGCGTCAACGACTTCCTGTACCGGGAGAACGACGATCGCGGCTTCCGGTGCCCGGCCGGTGCGCACATCCGGCGCACCAACCCCCGTGATGCCACCATCATCGGCGACGCACGGATGCACCGGCTCATCCGTCGCGGCACCACCTACGGCCCGCCGCTGCCCGAGGGCGTGCTGGAGGACGACGGCGCCGAGCGGGGACTGGTCGGCGTGTTCATGGGGGCCCATCTGGAACGGCAGTTCGAGTTCATCAAGGCCGAATGGGTCAACGACGGCAACTTCATCGGCTACCCCGGCGAGAAGGACCCGGTGGCCGGACACCACGGCGGAACCGGCAGCGTCACCATCCCGGAGAAGCCGGTCCGGCGCCGCCTGAAGAACCTGCCCAGCTTCGTGGTCACCCGCGGCGGCGAGTACTGCTTCCTGCCGGGTCTGCGTGCCCTGCGCTGGCTCGCCGAGCTGGAGGACTGAGGGCGATTCCCACCCCCTGAGGTCCGATCACGCTCTCCGAGGAGAGGTCGGAGTCATGACAGCACAGTTCGTCCGCTACACGCCCGACGTCGAAGACGACGACCCGCACTTCGACCGCAACGTGCAGACGGTGATCGAGAAGACCGAGAGCTACATCGCCGAGTCGGTCGAGGCCGGTGGCACCGGACGGGCCCTGCGCGACGCCCACGCCAAGGGCTACGGGCTGGTCCGAGGGGAAGTGGAGATCCTGGCCGGGCTGCCCCCCGAGTACGCCCAGGGAATCTACGCGACTGCGGGAACCCACGATGCGCTGATCCGCTTCTCCAACGGCTCGCCCCACGCCGGCGCCGACGCGCGACTGGGTGCCGCCACCGGACTGGCGCTGAAGATGTTCGACGTCCCCGGCCCGACCCTGCTGGAGGACGAACCGGACACGGGCACGTTCGACTACGCCAACATCAACGGACCGGTCTTCTTCTGCAACACGGTCGAGCACTACCTGTTCATCCAGGAACTGTTCCTGAACGCGCCGGCGTACTTCTCCCAGGGCCGACCCGGCGCGCATCGGTTCTTCACCGAGTTCGTGACCGGGAAAGGAACGCTGGACCAGGAGGACTGGGCCTGGGACGAGTTCCTGGCCTTCCTGCGCCTGTCGAAGACGCCTCCGGCGAACCTGCTGCTGTCCAGCTACTGGACGATGGGCGCGGTCCGGCACGGGGACTACATCGCCAAGGTGCGCATCACCCCCGAGCCGTCCTTCGCCGCGGCGGTGGTGCGGCGCACCATCGACCCGGCCTCGGGGGCGGAGTTCTTCCGCCCGGCCCTGCAAGCCGAGTTGCAGGAGCGGCCCTACGCCTTCGACATCCAGGTCCAGCTCTGCACCGACCTGGAGCGCATGCCGGTGGAGGACACCACCGTGGAGTGGCCCGAGCAGCTCTCGCCGTCCGTCACCGTGGCGAAGCTGCGGCTGCCGCAGCAGGACATCTCCGGCCCCGAGAACCTGGAGAAGATGGACTCGCTGTCCTTCACGCCCTGGCGGGTCACCGCCGAGCACGCGCCCCTGGGCAACATCATGCGGGCCCGCAAGGAGGTCTACCGGCAGTCCTCCATCGCGCGCCACGAGCTCAACCGGCAGCCGCGCACGGAACCCCGCAGCGCCGACGACGTACTCGGCGCCTGACCCGGCCCACCACCGCGACGGTGCGTCGACCGGGGCGGTCGGCCCTGACAGCCCGCTGCCGCCGGCGTGCCAGGGCCCGGCCGGTCACTTCAGGGTGACGATCTTGCGCATGCCCAGGCCGGCGTTCGGGACGCCCGTCCGCTCGTCGGGAATCATGCAGAGCAGGACGTACCGTCCGGGCTGCAGGCCGTGGGCCTGCACGGAGGCGGTGCGGTCGCCGGACATGGCGCCGAGGCCGGTGGCCGGCCCGGTGAACGGGGACCGGGCCGGCAGGCCGCCCAGCGCGACGTCCCTCAGGTACTCCCCGATCTGCTCGTCGGTGGTGTCGGCACCGATCGGCCGCAGCTGCATCTCGTGGATCTGCTTGGACTCGTCGTGCACCAGGTAGGCCAGGTGCGCGTGGTCGACGTCCTCGGTCTGGAAACGCGGGCCCTCGGCCGTGTCCTTCTCGATCACGATGCCGTCGTCGAAGCGGACCTGGTTGTCGTTCTGGCCGTTCGTACCGACCAGGTTCAGTTTCCTGGAGACCGGGTGGGCCGGGTCCGCCCGGAACGCGGTGAGGTCCAGCAGGTAGACCGGCCCGGGGCTGACCTCCTCGGTGAACTGCTCGTGCACCTGCGAGGTGACCAGCGCCCCGCCCAGCAGGTCCGCCTCACCGTTCACCGCCCGGATCCCGGCGCCCGCGGTGGCCGGCGACGGGCTGACCGCGTCGGCGAGGTCCCGGAGGACCCGGTCGATGGTCACTCCCTCGTGCGGACGCAGCAGCTGCAGCTGCCGGCCGTTCGGGTCGTCCGTCTTGACCCGGAAGCTGACCAGGCCGCCCTTCGCGGTGTCCGGTGCCTGCAGGCCGGAGGCTCCGATGCTCACCTCGACGGGGTGCTCCTCCGGCGAGGCGGCGCCGGCCGTACCACTCGCACCGACGCTCGTCGCCAGGGCGAGGGCCGAGACGGTCACCGTCCGTACCACGCGCGCGAACACGTGCTCCACCATGAAGAATCCTTTCTGTTGGTCGCCTCCGGCGCGGAACATCCCCCACCGCGCGCGGCAGACCACGCCCCGCGCCGGAAGGCGACCGGTTCGGACCATCGGGCAGCGGGGCCCGGTCACCGATGGCGATGGTGTCTGCGGGCGCGAAGGGGCGCCCGGAGGCCTGGCCGGCCTCGGTTCGGCGGGCGCCGGGCGGATCGTTGCGGTCCTGTTGCGCGGGCAGTGGCGCAGCTCATAGGCGTTGCGGGTGGTTCGTGATCGCATCGGCTGATGCATCAGTTCGAGAACGCCGGGAATCACCTGACGGCCCGCCGGCCCGCTGCCGCTGTCGTGGTGGTCGCGGTCTGCGCGGCCCTGCTCGTGGGCTGCGCAGACGGGGCGACCGGGGTTTCGGCGGCCACCGGCGGTGCCGGGCCGTGCGGGGCGCCGGTGCCGTCGGCGTCCCGCAATGGGCAGGCGTCGCCCGGGCTCGCGCAGGGCGGGGTGCGGATCACGGCCGCCAGTGCGGCCTGCGCGGAGTACGAGGTGACCAATCCGGGGGACGAGACCTCTGATGTCACAGCGGTGTTCAGCCGCCTCTCGGCGGCCGGAGGCGCGCTGGACAACGTGACGCAGGTCGTCACCTCGCTCGCTCCGGGGGCCACCGCGAAGGGGCGGATCGAGCTGGACGGGCACGGGCAGGCGCGGCCGGGCGCCGGACCGCTGGTGAAGATCGTCCAGGTCCGCAGTGTGCCCAGCGCCGAGGCCTCGCAGCCGGGCGGCCCCTGCCCGGCCTCGGGCCTGCGGCTGTACGCGGACGACGGCGACGCCGCGATGGGCCTGCGCGTGGTCGGCCTGCACCTGCGCAACTGCGGGACGTCCGCGGTGTCCGTCAACGGCTACCCGAAGCTGCAACTGCTCGACGTGGAGCACCGGCCGGTCGACGGGGTGCGTTTCCTGTCCGGCGGCGCCGGGATCGCCAGCGGCACCGGCGCGGACGACCCGCCGCAGGAGATCGTGCTGCGCCCGGGAGAGGGCGCCCGGTCCACGCTGGTGTGGCGCAACACCGTGGAGGCGGGCAACCCGGTGAACGCCCCTTACGTGCGGGTCCGGGCCACCCCTGACGCGGCCCCGGTGATGGTCGTCCCGGAGATCGACCTGGGTACCACGGGGCGGCTCGGCGTCGGCGCCTGGACCAGGGAGGACAGCCGGCCGTGAGCGGGGCGCCGGCGGTCCTCCCTGGCGTGCTCTCGTGCTGGGAGAATTTTCCACGGAAAATTCTGGTCCCCCGACCGCCCCGCCCGGGGGCGGTCCGTCCGGTCGGTCAGCCTGGCCGGTCCGTCAGGTGCCGGGCCAGGTCGTTCACCAGGGCGTCGAGCCAGGAGCGCACGGTGTCCGGGTCGAACAGGTCGGCGTCGTACTCGGCCAGGCCCGCGTAGCCGTCCGCGTCCGGGGTGAGGACCAGCAGGAGGTCGGAGCGGGCCGAGGGGCCCGGCACGTCCTCGACCTCGGCGGTCAGGCCGGGGAGGTGGTTGACGG
>NZ_JBHWIR010000315.1:0-5254 GCF_042731835.1 Kitasatospora sp. NPDC059817
CCGACGAGATCTTCGAACGCCTCGCCGGCTACCTCAACCGCTTGCCGAGCCCCAAGTCCTAGTTATGCAGTGCTTCTGAGACTCAGGACACTAGCGAGTCTCCCGCAGCCGTGGCGCGCTGCCTGTCCGCCTCGACGGCCGGCACCAGCAGGCCCTCTGTGGCCGCGGCAGCGGCTAGGGCGCGTCTGACAATTCCCGCCGGGCGCGCGTTGTCAGACACGCCCTAGGTCCCGGCCGGGACCCGGGGTCAGCGTGCGTCCGCGAGGAGGAAGTCGAGCAGGATCTGCCGGCTCGTCTGGGAGGTGAGGCTGCCGTACGCGTCGTCGAACGCGTGGTCGGCGAAGGGCAGTTCCTTCACCTCCACGTCGACGCCCTGCTTCCTCAGCGCGTCGCCGAGGCCGGTGACGGTCTCGGGGCGGGCGCTGCGGTCGCGGTCCCCGACGACGAGCAGGGTGCGGGGCAGGCCGGGGCGGACGTCGGACGTCGGGGACACCTCGCGGTAGCGGTCCGGGTACTGCTGCGGGGTGCCGCCGGTGTACATCTGCGCCGCCTCGCGGGTCCCGGCCACGTCGTCCTCCCACATCTGCGCGACGTCGGTGCCGGGGTAGAAGCCGATCACGGAGGCCGGGGGCGCAGGGGTGGCGCCCTCGGCGGCCTTGATGGTGCCGTTCTGGAGGCGGTAGGCGGTGTTCATCGCCAGGGTGCCGCCCGCCGACATGCCGCCGAGCGAGATCCGCGCGCCGTCGACGCCGTACACGTCGGCGTTGCGCTGCACCCAGCCCATGGCGGAGACGAGGTCTTGCGGGGCCTTGTCCCAGGTGGGACGGTCGGGACCGGCCAGGCGGTAGTCGACGGCGAAGACGGCGACGCCGTGGTCGGCGAGCCAGCGGCCGGTGCCGCGCAGGTCGTTCTTGTCGAAGGTGTGGAAGCCGCCGGCGTGGGCGAGCACGACAGCCGGGGTCCGCTTGCCCGGGGCCTTCGCGGGCAGGTACGCGTCCACCCGCAGGGGCTCGCCCTCGGGGCTCGCGAACGTCTCGGTCGCGTCCGGCTTCGCCGCGGGGTAGGAGAGTTCGGTGAACACCTGGCCCAGCGAGATGTCGACGCCGGCCTCCCTGGCGGCCTGGAACTGGATGCCGCCGATGACCAGCGCGCCCACGGTGCACAGCGTCGAGACGCCGGTGACCACGCGTCCCCAGCGCACCAGGCCGGCCCGCCAGGCCAGCGCGGCGAGGCCGGCGGCGACGAGGGCCAGCAGGGCCGTGTGGAACGGGTACTGCCCGCCCAGGACCGGCCCGATCACGCCCGCCTTGGGTATCGAGGGGACGTACGCGCCGAGCACGATGGCGACGGTCAGGAACGCGAGGAACGACGCCAGGACGGCGGAGGCGGCCCGCAGGATCCGGACGGGCCGTCCGGGCCGGGCGGGCGAGGCGGCGGAGCTTCGGGGTGTGGTCATGGCTGTACTCCTGCGATGGTGCGCGGGGCGGTCGCCGCCGCCCGCGGAACTTGTCGGGAGCCGCGAGGTCCTCGGAACCCCACACGGGGGCGGCGAGGACCGGCTCATACAAGAACGCTAGGAATCCAACACCCGCACGGGCCTCACACCGCGGAGCCATTCTCCGGAGCAGCTCTCAGGTAGGGGGTCGGGGGGAGACATCCGGGCCAGTGCCGCCGCACTACCGCGGGATCACAGATCGGTGCGGCCGGGAACGACCAGTCCCGTCTCGTAGGCGAGGACTGCGGCCTGGGTGCGGTCCCGCAGCTGCAGCTTCTGCAGGATGCTGCCCATGTGCGTCTTGACGGTCTGCTCGGCGACGACGAGTTCGGCGGCGATCTCCGCGTTGGACAGGCCCCGGGCGACCAGCGTGAGCACCTCGGTCTCGCGGTTGGTGAGGACGTCGATCCGCACCTGGGCGGGCGGTTTCGCCGAGCCGCCCAGCCGGGCGAACTCCGTGATGAGCCGCTTGGTGAGTCCGGGCGACAGCAGCGCGTCCCCGGCGGCCACGACGCTTACCGCCTCGGCCAGTTGGACCCCGGAGGCGTCCTTGAGGAGGAACCCGCCGGCGCCGGCCCGCAGCGCCTCGTACACATACTCGTCGAGGTCGAAGGTGGTCAGGACGAGGATCCTGGTCGACAGGCCGGCCTGCCCGGTGATCCGGCGGGTGGCCTCGATGCCGTTCAGTCCGGGCATCCGGATGTCCATCACGATCACGTCGGGGCGGATCTCCTCGGCCTTGGCCACCGCGTCCAGGCCGTCCACGGCGGTCGCGATCACCTCGATGCCGGGCTGGGCGCCGAGGAGCACCGAGAAGGCCTCGCGAACCATCGCCTGGTCGTCGGCGATCATCACTCGGATCGTCATGCGGTCTGTTCCCTGTCTGTCCGGACGGCTGGGGCGGCGGGCACCGGCAGCAGCGCGGTGACCTCGTAGCCACCGTCGGGGGTGGTGCCGGCGGAGAACTCCCCGCCGAGCATCACGGCACGTTCGCGCATGCCCAGGAGGCCGTGCCCGGCTCCCGGCGAGGGCTCGGCGGCCGCGGTGCCGGGCCCGTTGCGGATCCGCAGCCGCAGGGCGGCGTCGGTGTACGTCAGCTCGACGCGGGCCGCGGCGCCCGGGGCGTGGCGCAGCGTGTTGCTGAGCGCCTCCTGCACGATGCGGTAGGCCGACAGCTCCACGCCCTCGGGCAGCGGTCGGCGCGTCCCGGAGACCACCGCCCGCACGTCGAGCCCGGCCGCGCGCACCCCGGCGAGCAGGTCGTCGAGCCTTTCCAGGGTGGGCTGCGGAGCCTCGGGAGCACGCCCGCCGGGACGGTCCTCGGAGCGCAGCACGCCGAGGAGGCGGCGCAGCTCGGTCAGTCCCTCCAGGGCACCCGCGCGGATGTCGGCCAGCGCCGCGACCAGTTCCCGGGGCGGGTCCGCGACCCGATACGGGGCGGCCTCGGCCTGGATGGAGATGACGGACATGTGGTGGGCGACCACGTCGTGCAACTCGCGCGCGATGCGGGCGCGTTCCTCCAGGACCGTGCGGTGCGCCCGCTCCTGCGCGAGGGCCCGCTCCTGCTCCGCGAGCCGGGCGCGGACCTCCCTCGTCCGGCGCACCCCGGTCGCGGCGGCCACGACGAGGGCGAACAACACCAGCACGATCACCGTGAAGTACCAGGGCCCGATCCGCCCGCCCGCCAGCTGCAGTCCCAGCAGCAGCGCGGTGCTCAGCGCCACCGTCTCGCCCGTCACCCGCGGCGGGTTGCGCAGCGCGACCAGGAACGACAGCCCAGCCTGCACGGCCCACGCCCATCCCGTGTACGGCGCGAAGGGCGGGTACAACGAGAACACCGGCAGCATCACCAGCGACAGCCACCAGGCCGGCAGCGGCCGGCGCAGCGCCGGTACCAGGAGCGCGGCGTGGAGCATCCCGAGCGGCCGCAACGGGATGTCCTCGGTAGCGGAGACGGCCGCGAAGACCGCCACCGCGACGACCGCGCCGTGCGGCAGCCACCTCAGCAGTCCCGGCCCGCTCATGGGCGGCATGGGCTGCGGGGCCGGGGTGAACAGATCCTTCCTCACGGTGTGCAGCGCTCCGCGCACCGACCACCTCCTAGGGGCTCTCAGCAATTCGGACGCTCACGGTGCCTTCCTCGGCCGGGGTGCATTCGGTCACCACGCTACGGAGCGGACCCGCCGGCCGGCCTCCCCCCGCGGAGCCGTTCTCGGCCTGGCTCTCAGGTATGAGGCGTCACGGGCGCCCGCCTCCGGAGGGACCGCCCGACGATGCGTCCGCAACGGCGGCCGGCCCCTGGTGTGGGGCCGGGGCTATCGGGTGTGGAGGCGGTGGGCGGTGCGCCGGACCCACCAGAGGGCGGCTGCGGTGACGGCCAGGGTCCAGGCGAGTTGTGTCGCGGCGTACGGGTGGCCCTGGGCTGCGGAGCGGGCGAGCGGGAACAGGAGGGTGCCGACCGCCAGCGGGCCGCGCAGGTACCAGAGCGCCACCTGGCCGGGGCCGGTGTTGCCCATGGGGGTGTTGACGCCGATCGTCAGGTGCATGGGCACGACGCCCCGGTAGGAGCTGACCAGCGCGGCCGCGGTGAGTGCGGGTACGGAGGCGAGGAGCGGGAGGAGTCCTGCGGTGTCCCGGCCGGCGAGCGCGCACGCCAGTGCGCCGGCTCCGGTGAGCGCGAGGAGGAGGCCGCCGGGCACCGCCGAGTGCTGGAGGGCGAGCGACTTGAACGTCCAGGGCAGGTTGGTGGAGCGCCGCGGGTCGTCGCTCTCCAGCCGGGCCGGCTCGGTGAGTTGGGCGGCCGCCAGGTATTCGGCGACCAGGGACAGCACGACGACGATCTGCTGTGCGGTCGAGGTGAAGGAGGGGGCCGCCGCGGTCAGTCCGACGGCGATTCCGCTCCAGGCGACGGCCCACCCCAGGCGGCGGGGGTTGCGCAGCAGGCAGGTGAGGTCACGCCACGGGACCAGCAGCAGCCGGTGCCGCGGCATGGGGAGGCGGAGCCGGGGGGTGCTGTTCCGCTCCTTGAGCCGCGGCACTCCGGAGCGGGCCTGGCGGAGGTCGAGCATGAGGACGGACGTGCTGATCTGGGCGGCGACCGTCGCGCGCAGTCTGAGGGCGGCTTGCGGGATCGCGGGCAGTTCCCGCCAGGCGAGGGCGAGGGCGAGCACCGGGGTGCCGACGGACAGCACCGTGCCGACGGCGCCCGCCGTACCCACGAGGCCGAGCGCCCACAGGAGCGGTTGGGACGCCCACCCCCACGGGCCCGACCAGAGCAGGAGGCCTTGCAGCCAGCCCGTCCGCCCCTGCGTCCATGCCGTCCACACGCCGGCGGCGGCGACCGCGGCGAGGAGCCACCCCGCGGCGAAGACCCTGCGGCCGTACCGGGACATCCACTGGTCGTGCCGCTCGACCAGGACGCCGACCGCGCTCGTGATGAGCGCCACCGAGACGCCCGTCCAGGAGCCCGCGAGGGTCAGCAGGATCCACGACTGCGGGGCCAGGCCCTGCAGCAGGAAGCCCGCGACCGCGCCGGCGACGCCACTCACCACGGAGGCCAGCGCCACCGAGGACCGCAGCCCCGGTGCGAGCAGGGCTCGCCGGTCGACGGCCGAGGGCAGCAGGAAGCCGGTGGTGGGGCCGGGCCCCCCCGCCCGCGCCCCCCCCCCCCCCCCCCCCCCCGGGGGGGCCGCCGCCGGGGCGAGGACCCCCCCCGCGCAAGCCCGCGCCGGGGGGCGCGCCCCGGTGCCCCCCCCGCAC
>NZ_JBHWIR010000316.1:0-5137 GCF_042731835.1 Kitasatospora sp. NPDC059817
ATCGGCTGCGGCGTCAAACCCGCCGCCGACCTGCCCGCGGTCGCCGCCGCCGGCGCCGACGCCGCGATCGTCGGCTCCGCCGCCGTCGCCCGCATCGAGACCGCCCTCACCGAGGGCCGCGACGCCGCCCAGGCGCTGCGCGCCCTCCTCCACGACCTCCGCCCGCCCGGGCCACCCCAGCCCGCCACGGCCGGACGCACCACCAGCACCACCGCCGTACCGCGCACCACCGCCGTACCGCGCACCACCAGCACGAGCACCACCCCCGGCACCACCACCCTCGCCCGCTGACACGAAAGGCAGAACCAGCATGCTGATCCGCGACCTTGACGACGTCCAGACCGTCGAGTGGGGCAACGGCCTGTCCCGCCGCTTCCTGGTGGCCGGCGACAACCTCGGCTACACCCTCACCGACACCATCGTCAACGCCGGCACCAAGTCCCGCCTGGAGTACCGCAACCACCTGGAGGCGTGCTACTGCATCGCCGGCTCCGGCGAGGTCATCGCCATGGACGGCACCTCCCACCCCATCACCCCCGGCCGCCTCTACGCCCTCGACCAGCACGACGCCCACTACCTGGTCGCCAGCCCCCACGAGGACCTGCGCCTGGTCTGCGTCTTCTCCCCGGCCCTGCGCGGCGACGAGGTCCACCAGCTCGACGCCTCCTCCTCCTCCGCCTACTAGGCGAAGACCCCCCTTCGAGTCACGCGCCGGCGCCCCGCGCGCCGGCCTGCCACCCCGGGCCCCGCACGCGGGCCCGGGAGGAAGGCGGCACGTCCATGATCCGCTGGAACGCCGACCAGCACGCCCTGCGCGAGGGCCTGGCCCGCTTCGGCGACGACCTGAGCGCCGGCCACATCGAAGGCGACGAACAGGCCGCCTTCTCCCACGACAAGTGGCGCCTCGTCCAGAAGACCGGAATCCTGTCCCTGCCCTTCGAGGAACGCTACGGCGGGCTGGGCCAGTCCCTGCTCACCACCATGTACGTCCTGGAAGGCCTGGGCCAGACCTGCCGCGACGGCGGCCTCAACTTCTCCGTCACCACCTCCCTCGCCTCCACCGGCGTCCCCCTCCAGGCCTTCGGCTCACCCGCCCTCAAAGAGGCCTACCTGCCGCGCATCGCCTCCGGCGAGGCCATCGGCGCCCACGCCATCACCGAGTCCGAGGGCGGCTCGGACGCCATGCAGATGCGCACCCGCGCGATCCGCGACGGCGACCACTTCGTCCTCAACGGCGCCAAGACCTTCGTCAGCAACGGCCCCGTCGCCGACGTCATCGTCGTCTACGCCCGCACCCACCCCCAGGGCGGGGCGCTCGGCGTCACCGCGTTCCTCCTGGACCGCGACATGCCCGGCATCAGCACCGGAAACCCCATCAAGAAGATGGGCCTGCGCACCTCACCGCTGTCCGAGGTCTACCTCGACGACGTCAAGGTGCCCGCCTCCCGGGTCCTGGGCCGCGTCGGCGGCGGCTTCCTCGTCCTGGACCACGTCATGAAACGCGAGATCCTCTACTCCTTCATCGTCAACACCGGCGAGATGCAGCACCGCCTGGCCCGCTGCCTCGACTACGCCAAGACCCGCATGTCCTTCGGCAAGCCCATCGGCTCCTACCAGTCGGTCGCCAACAAGATCGTCGACACCAAGATCCGCCTGGAGACCGCCCGCAAGTGGCTCTACGACACGGCCCAGCGCCTGGAGGCCGGCGAGAACGTCACCGTCGACATGGCGATCGCCAAACTCCTCACCAGCGAATCCAACCTCGCCACCTCGCTGGCCGCCGTCCAGGTCTTCGGTGGCAACGGCTACATGTCCGAGTACGGGCTGGAGAAGGACGTGCGCAACGCCGTCGCCGGCACCATCTACTCCGGCAGCAACGAGATCCAGTACAACCGCATCGCCGCCATGCTCGGACTCGGCAAGTGAGCGCCCCCGCCCCGCCCCGCCCGCTGCCGCCCGCGCGGCCCCGCCACCTCAAGGTGTGCGGGGCCCGCACCCGCGCCGACCTCACCCTCCTCGCCGAATCCGGCCCCACCCTGGTGGGCCTGTGGCACGGCGTGCCCGGCGGCCCCGCCGAACTCTCCGAACAACACCTCGCCCACCTCGCCGCCACCGCCATCCGCCTGGGCCTGGAACCCGTCCTGGTCACCTTCCTCGACGACGCCGACCGCCTCGCCCGCCTCGCCCGCGCCACCGGCATCCGCTGGATCCAGCTCCACGCCTACCAGAACCCCGCCCTCGTCACCGAACTGCGCCACCACCTGCCCTACGCCGTCCTCGTCAAAGTCCTCCACCTCTCCCGCGGCCGCTGCCTGGAACGCCCCTTCATCGGCGCCTTCGAACGCGCCGGCTGCGACCTGTTCCTGCTGGACACCGTCACCGACGACGGCCGCGTCGGCTCCACCGGCCACCCCCTGGCCCCCGCCGACGTCCACACCCTGCTGCCCCGCCTCACCATCCCCTTCCTCCTCGCCGGCGGCCTGAACGCCGCCAACCGCGATACCTACCGCACCGTCACCGACCACCCCCTGTACGCCGGCGCCGACATCGACACCGCCGCCCGCAACCGGGCCGGCGACTTCACCCACGAAGCCGTCACCGCCCTCGCCCACGCCTGGCACCCCCGCCCCAAGGAGGCTCACGTATGAGCGCCCCGCGGTTCCTCGACGCCCTGCTGGCCGCGAGACGCCCCCTGATCATGGAAGTCAAACTCCGCGACCCGCACGGCACCGACCTGCTGGGCCCGCGTACCGTCACCGACCTCGTCACCCGCTACGAACAGGCCGGCGCGCCCTGCCTGTCCGTGGTCACCGGCCGCTGGTTCGGCGGCACCCCCCGCCTGCTGCGCGAGGTCACCGACGCCACCGACCTGCCCGTCCTGCAGAAGGACTTCCTCACCCGCCCCGCCCAACTGGAGGCCGCCGCCGCCCTCGGCGCCTCCGCCGTCCTGCTCACCGCCGCCCTGCTGCCCGCCACCTCCCTGCACCGCCTGGTCACCACCGCCCTCGCCCTGGGCCTGACCCCCTTCGTCGAGATCACCGGCGAACACGAACTCGCCCACCTGCCCCAGCCCGAACACTGCGTCATCGCCGTCAACAACAAGGACATCCGCACCCGCGAACGCGACCGCGGCGACCTCGGACGCAGCCTGCGCCTGCTGCCCGCCCTGCACGCCACCGGCACCCGCGCCCCCGTCTCCGCCTCCGCCATCACCGAACCCGCCGACGCCGCCCGCCTCCTGGACGCCGGCTACGCGGGACTGCTCATCGGCACCACGCTGATGCGCCAGAGCGACCTCACCGGCTGGCTCACCGACCTCGACACCGCCCGCGCCGGGACCACCGCCCGCGCCGGAGCCGCTGTCCGTGCCGGGGCCGCCGTATGAGCTTCCGTCCGAACCCGCGGCCCAACCCCCGCCTCGCCACCCGCTCCCTGGTCCTGGACGCCGGCGGCATCCCCGTCTCCGCCCTCGTCGCCGAACCCCAGGACCGCGCCCCCAAGGCCGTCCTCCTCGCCATCCACGGCCGCGGCATGCGCGCCGCCTACTTCGCCGGCCCCGCCCACCCCGACACCAGCCTGCTCACCCTGGCCGCCGACCTCGGCTACACCGTCCTGGCCCTGGACCGCCCCGGCCACGGCGCCTCCGCCCACCGCCTGCCCGACGGCCAGCTCATCGCCGACCAGGCCGCCACCCTGCACGCCGCCCTCACCGACTACGCCCGCGCCCACCCCGTCGGCGCCGGCGTCCAGCTCCTCGCCCACTCCTTCGGCGGCAAGATCGCCCTCCACCTCGCCGCCCACTGGCCCGCCGACCCCCGCCTGCCCCTGCTCGGCGCCGACATCTCCGGCCTCGCCCAGCACTACGCCCCCGGCGCGTGGGACCGGCCCGACGACCTCGCCGGCGGCGGCCGCCTCAACTGGGGCCCCCTCGGCCTCTACCCGCCCGGCACCTTCCACGCCGCCCGCACCCTGCTCACCCCCGTCCCCGCCCTCGAATCCCGCGAACTGGCCACCTGGCCCGCCCGCTACAGCGCCCTGGCCGCCCGCGTACGCGTGCCCGTGCGCCTCACCCTCGCCGACCACGAGGCCTGGTGGCGCCTGGAACCCTCCCACCGCACCGCCCTCACCGCCGCCTTCCCCCCGGGCCTGGCCCACCTCGTCACCGCCCACCGCGCCGGCCACAACCTCTCCCTGGGCCACGCCGCCCGCCCCTACCACCTGCGCGCCCTCGCCTTCACCGACGAATGCCTCACCCGCCCCCGGCCCCAGCCCGCCACAGCCGCCCCCGAACCGGCCCTGGCCGCCGCCGGCTGACCGCAGGACGGGTGGGAGATCGTGGACACCGCCCGCGGCGCGGTGGCCCTGGACGACCCCGCCCCCATCGCGCTGCTGCTCACCCAGTGGCGCCACAGCGCCGAGGTCCACGCCGACCCCGCCCTGCTCGCCCTGATCACCCGCGAGCCCGACGGCGACCTCGGGCCGGCCGCGATGCCCGAGGCCACCGAGTAGGTCACTGCGCCATCGCCCGCGCCCATCGGTACGCCGCCGGGGCGCGTGAAGCGGATTGCCTTGGTGCCACGATGCTCTGACGTCTCGTCATGGAACAGCGGATCGTCATCGAATGAACCCGACTCGTGAGCCGCTGCGCCGCCGCCACTGCCGATTGCCGCCGGGGCCGCCAACGGCACCTGCTGACCCGACCGCCGTTGCGCAGCGGACGGCTGCATGAGAAGTCGGAGGGGCCGACTTCTCATGCAGGGCGGGACGACGCGACCGCGACCACCTGTGCAGCAGCCGCCCCGGCCATTCGGGATCGACTCCGCCAGGACGGTGTGGAACCGCACCAGCAAGGCGATCGGCCTCTACGAAGGATGGGCGTGCGTGGGCGCGGGCTGGAAGGGAGACGTAGCCGCCGGCGGCTGGTCGTCCCTGAACAGCGGCAGCGTCTCCAAGATCAGCCGGGTCTGACAGCAGGCCCCGGCCCGGGGGGGGCGGCCGGCCCGCTGGGCCGCGGGCCGCGGGCGGGGGGGGCCCCGCGCACCACCGCCCCGCGGCCCACCGGGGGGGGGGGGTGCTCCGCCAGCAGCAGCTTGACCGCGACCTCGCGGTCGAGCCGCTGGTCGGTCGCCTTCCAGAC
>NZ_JBHWIR010000317.1:0-5066 GCF_042731835.1 Kitasatospora sp. NPDC059817
GTTACATTCCGAACCCGGAAGCTAAGCCTTACAGCGCCGATGGTACTGCAGGGGGGACCCTGTGGGAGAGTAGGACGCCGCCGAACAATTATTCCAAAAAGACCCCCTCCCTTTCGGGAGGGGGTCTTTTTGCATTTCCCGGAGACAGGGCAGAAGGCTTTCAAGCCGGCCCGGCCGAGGGGGCGGGCGCCGTCAATATGTCGCTAAAACCGCATGATCAGTCCACTGATCAGCGGAAAATCGCCGCTCACGCCGTAGTCTCGAAGGGAAGGGGAACAGGTGTCCGGGGGTGGCCCCGGGGCAGAGCCGGATCAAGAATGGTGCTCATGGGACGAGGCAGGCTGCGCATCTACCTTGGGGCGGCCCCCGGGGTCGGCAAGACGTACGCCATGCTCGCCGAGGCGCACCGGCGACAGCAGCGTGGCACGGACGTCGTGGTGGCGTTCGTGGAGGATCACGGCCGGCGGCTCACCGCGGAGCTCGTCGACGGGCTGGAGGTCGTGCCGCGCCGGCAGCTGGTGCACCGGGAGGCCGCGTTCACCGAGATGGACGTGGACGCCGTCCTCGCCCGCCGCCCGCAGGTGGCGCTGGTGGACGAGCTGCCGCACACCAACATCCCCGGCTGCCGCAACGCCAAGCGCTGGCAGGACGTCGAGGAGCTGCTGGCAGCCGGGATCGACGTGATCTCCACCGTCAACATCCAGCACCTGGAGTCGCTCGGCGACGCCGTCGAGGGCATCACGGGGGTGCGCCAGCGCGAGACCGTGCCGGACGCGGTGGTGCGCCGGGCCGACCAGATCGAGCTGGTCGACATGTCGCCGCAGGCGCTGCGGCGGCGGCTGGCGCACGGCAACGTGTACGCGCCGGAGAAGATAGACGCGGCCCTGGCCAACTACTTCCGTCCGGGCAACCTGACCGCGCTGCGCGAGCTGGCGCTGTTGTGGACCGCCGACCGGGTCGACGAGTACCTGCAGAAGTACCGGGCCGAGCAGGGCATCGAGGGCACCTGGCAGGCCCGGGAGCGGATCGTGGTGGGCCTGACCGGCGGCCCCGAGGGGGCGACGCTGATCCGGCGGGCGGCCCGGATCGCGGCCCGCGTCTCCGGCGGTGAACTCCTCGCCGTCCACATCTCCCGCTCGGACGGGCTCTCGGGCACCGGCTCCCCGCAGACGCTGATCGAGCAGCGGGCCCTGGTGGAGAGCCTCGGCGGCTCCTTCCACGCCGTCCTCGGCGACGACCCGGCCGCCGGGCTGCTGGACTTCGCCCGGGGCGTGAACGCGACCCAGATCGTGCTGGGCACCAGCCGCCGGCCGGCCTGGCAGTACCTCTACGGGCCTGGCGTCGGCACCACGGTGACCCGGGAGGCCGACGACATCGACATCCACATGGTCACCCACGAGCACGCCGGGCACGGACGCGGGCGGGTGCCGGTGCGCCGGATCACCGACCTGGGCCGCTCCCGCACCATCGCGGGCTGGCTGATCGGGCTGGCGGGTCCGCCGGTGCTGGCGCTGGTGCTGACCGCGATCGGCGGGCTGGGCCTGTCGACCGACATGCTGCTGTTCCTGTCGCTGACGGTGTGCGCGGCGCTGGTCGGCGGGCTGCTGCCGGCGATCGGGTCGGCGCTGGTCGCCTCGTCGGTGCTGAACTACTACTTCACGCCGCCGATCCACACCTTCACGATCAACGAGCCGCAGAACATCATGGCGGTGGCGATATTCACCGTGGTCGGCATCTCGGTCGCCTCCGTGGTCGACCTGGCGGCCCGGCGCACCCACCAGGCGGCCCGCAGCCAGACGGAGGCGCAGACGCTCAGCGCGCTGGCCGGTACCGTGCTGCGCGGCGCGCCGAACGGGGACGGGGTGCTGACCGCGCTGATGGAGCAGGTCCGGGAGACCTTCGGGCAGGAGAGCGCCGCGCTGCTGGAGCGTCCGGAGCCGCTCGGCGCCTGGGTGCCGGTCGCCACCGCCGGGCCGCGCCCGCCGGAGCGGCCGGAGGAGGCCGACGTGGATGTGCCGGTCGGCGACAGCCTGGCGCTGGTGCTGCGCGGCCGGGTGCTGCCGGGGGCGGACCGGCGCCTGCTCGGGGCGTTCGCCGCGCAGGCGGCCGTGGTGCTGGAGCGCCGCCGGCTGGCCCGGGAGGCCGCGGCGGCGCGCCGGGAGGCGGAGGGCAACCGGATCCGCACCGCCCTGCTGGCGGCGGTCTCGCACGACCTGCGCACCCCGCTGGCGGGGATCAAGGCGTCCGTCACCTCGTTGCGGGCGGCCGACGTCGAGTGGGCGCCGGAGGACGAGGCGGAGCTGCTGGCCGGCATCGAGGCCGGGGCCGACCGGCTCGACCACCTGATCAACAACCTGCTGGACATGAGCCGGTTGCAGACCGGCACCGTCACCCCGCTGATCCAGGAGACCGACCTGGACGAGGTGGTGCCGTTCGCCCTCGGCGGGGTGCCGCCCGAGTCGGTGCGCCTCGACGTCCCGGAGACGCTGCCGATGATCCGGGCCGACGGCGGCCTGCTGGAGCGTTCGCTGGCCAACCTGGTCGAGAACGCCGTCAAGTACAGCCCGGACGGCGTCAAGGTGCTGGTCAAGGCCGACGCGCTGCGTCAGCCGGGCGGTTCCGCGCGGGTCGAGCTGCGGATCGTGGACCGCGGCCCGGGTGTGCCCGAGGACGCCAAGGAGCGGATCTTCGCGCCGTTCCAGCGCTACGGGGACGCGCCGCGCGGCGCCGGGGTGGGGCTCGGGCTCGCGGTGGCGCGCGGCTTCGTCGAGGCGATGGACGGTACCGTCACCGCCGAGGACACCCCTGGTGGCGGCCTCACCATGGTCGTCAGCCTGCCCGCGGCCGAGCGGCCGCCGGAACCGGGGGAGGCGACCGGTGACGGGCACGACCCGCTGTCGCGGCTGATCACGTGACAGCCGGTGGCCTGCCGCTCAGGCCTGTCGTTCCTCGCTTCCGCAATCCGTATGTTCAGCAAGTCCCACAGTCCGTAAGTCCGACAGCCCTGAAAGGCGGAGCCCGTAAATGACCCGGGTCCTCGTCGTGGACGACGAACCGCAGATCGTCCGCGCGCTGGTGATCAACCTCAAGGCCCGCAAGTACGAGGTCGACGCGGCCCATGACGGCGCGAGCGCCCTGGAACTGGCCGCCGCCCGCCATCCCGACGTCGTCGTCCTCGACCTGGGCCTGCCCGACATGGACGGCGTCGAGGTGATCCGCGGCCTGCGCGGCTGGACCCGGGTGCCGATCATCGTGCTGTCGGCCCGGCACGCCTCCGACGAGAAGGTCGAGGCCCTGGACGCCGGCGCCGACGACTACGTCACCAAGCCGTTCGGCATGGACGAGCTGCTCGCCCGGATGCGCGCCGCCGTGCGCCGCGCCGAGCCGGTCGCGGGCGAGGACGACTCGCTGGTCGTCACCGAGAGCTTCACCGTCGACCTCGCCGCCAAGAAGGTCAACCGGGACGGCGCCGACGTCCGCCTCACCCCGACCGAGTGGCACCTGCTGGAGGTGCTGGTCCGCAACGCCGGCCGGCTGGTCAGCCAGACCCAGCTGCTCCAGGAGGTGTGGGGCCCCGCCTACCGCACCGAGACCAACTACCTGCGGGTCTACCTCGCCCAACTGCGCCGCAAGCTGGAGCGCGACCCCTCGCACCCGCGCCACTTCATCACCGAACCGGGCATGGGCTACCGCTTCGAGAGCTGACCCCGGGGCGCCCCCGGTGGCCGTACGGCCTGCCGCCGGGGGCGCGGAAACCGGTACCCTTCCGACATGAGTGGTGACAACAGCAGCGACCAGCCGCAGGGGCGCTTCCGCCGCATGCTCAGCCGGCTGACCTCCTCGGCCGAGGAGCTGCAGGCCGAGGAGCTGCGCCAGGAGAGCGCGGCGGAGTCGGGCTGCACGCCGATCGCCGGCTGCGCGGACCGCGAGCTGGTCACCGTGGCGGGCACGCTGCGCACGGTGACGCTCCGCCCGCGGGCCGGGGTGCCGGCCCTGGAGGCCGAACTCTTCGACGGCACCGAGGCGCTGGACGTGGTCTGGCTCGGCCGCCGCTCGATCGCGGGCATAGAGCCGGGCCGCCGGCTCGTCGCCAGCGGCCGGATCAGCCACGCACGCGGGCGCCGCGTGCTGTTCAACCCCCGCTATGAGCTGCGTCCGGTCGGACACGGGAGCGAATGAGCGTGAGCAACCAGCCCGGCGGCGAGTCCGCCGCCCAGCTTGACCTGGCCGCGAACCACCACGCGCCGCCCGGCCCGCACGGACCCGGGGCCGTGGCCGACGCGGCCGTCCGCGAGGCCGTCGTCGCCAAGGAGGCCGCCGACAGCGCGGCCGAGGAGGCCGCCCGCAAGGCCGCCGCCTCCAAGGAAGCGGCCGACACCATCCTGCAGGCCTTCGGCGGCGTGCGCGGCATGATCGACATGACGCTGCCCGGCCTGGTCTTCATCGTCACCTTCAACATCACCCACCAGGTCAGCTCCGCCGCCTGGGCCGCGCTGGGCCTGTGCGCGGTGTTCGTGGTGACCAGGCTGGCCCGGCGGGAGACCGTCCAGCACGCCTTCAGCGGGGTGTTCGGCGTCGCCCTCGGCGCCTGGATCTCGATGAAGAGCGGCCGTGCCGAGGACTTCTACCTGCCCGGCCTGCTGTGGAACGTCGGCTACAGCATCGCGCTGGCGGTCTCCGCCCTGGTGCGCTGGCCGATGATCGGCGTGATGCTCGGCCCGGTCACCGGCGAGATGTTCACCTGGCGCAAGGAGAACCCGGGCCGGTTCGCCGCCTACACCAAGGCGACCTGGGCCTGGGTGGTGATCATGGGCCTCAAGCCGGTGATCCTCTTCCCGCTGTACTTCACCCACAACGTCAACCTGCTCGGCTGGCTCAAGGTCGCCCTCGGCATCCCGCCGATGCTGCTGGCGATGTACGTCACCTGGCAGATCCTGCTCAAGGCGCCGCCGCCGATCAAGGCGCAGTTCGACGACGACGAGGAGCCGGCCCGCTAGGCCCTGTCCGGCCGGAGCCCCGGCTCGCCGGCCCGCACACGACGGGCGAGGGCCCGCACCCCTGGTGGG
>NZ_JBHWIR010000318.1:0-5055 GCF_042731835.1 Kitasatospora sp. NPDC059817
GCGCACCGCCCCCCTCCCGCCGCCACGTCCGGCGGCCCGGCCCGGGTCCCGCGGGGGGAGGCGCCGTTTCGTCGCTGCGGGGCGGTACGGGTTGCTGCCGGTCGGCGTTCCGTCGGTGCGGGGTTCAGTTCGGGCGGGCGGGGTTCAGCGCTCTTCGCGGAAGTCGACGTGCCGGCGCGTGACCGGGTCGTACTTGCGCAGGACCATCCGGTCCGGGTCGTTGCGGCGGTTCTTGCGGGTCACGTACGTGTAGCCGGTGCCGGCGGTGGAGCGGAGCTTGATGACGGGGCGCAGTTCACTACGGGCCATGGGTGTCCTTCCGGGTTGGCGGGTTGGCGGGTTGGCGGGTTGGCGGGTTGGCGGGGCGTTCGGGGCCGGGGCGAAACCGTACACCGAAATGGAAGTCATTTTCATCTGGTGTAACGTGAGCTCCGTCCTGCCCATTCCCGGACGTCAGGGAGCGCCCATGTCCGCCCACTGCCAACTCACCGGCCGCAAGCCCGGATTCGGCAACGCGATCTCGCACTCGCACCGCCGCACCCGCCGCCGCTTCGACCCCAACATCCAGCACAAGCGCTACTGGCTGCCCGGCGAGGGCCGGTACGTCCGGCTCACCCTCAGCGCCAAGGGCATCCGCACCATCGACACGATCGGCATCGAGGCCGCCGTCGCCCGCATCCGCGCCCGAGGGGGGAAGGTCTGATGGCCAAGCAGAGCAAGATCGCCAAGAACGAGCAGCGCCGCGCCGTCGTGGCCCGGTACGCCGAGCGCCGCGCCGAGCTCAAGCGGATCATCGCCCACCCCGGCACCGCCCCCGCCGAACGCGCCGCCGCCCAGGCCGAACTCGCCCGCCAGCCCCGCGACGCCAGCGCCACCCGGATCCGCAACCGCGACGCCGTCGACGGCCGCCCCCGCGGCTACCTGCGGGCCTTCGGCCTCTCCCGGGTCAACCTCCGCGTCCACGCCCACGCCGGCCACCTGCCCGGCGTCCGCAAGGCCAGCTGGTGAGCGGCGTGGACGGGATCAAGCTGCCCGTGGTGGTCGTCGCCGGCCTGCACGCCGCCGAACGCCGCGCCGCCGTCCGGGAGTTGGCCGCGGCCGCGGTGGACGCGGTGGTCCTCCACCATGACCTGCGGGAGGCCTCGCAGGGTGTCGTCCACCGTGAACTGCGCGACGCGGGAGGCGGGTTCGACGCCGCCGACGTCCCACTGGTGAACGACTGCCCCTGCTGCGCCCTGCGCGAGGACCTGCTGCCGCGACTGCTGCGGATCGCCGACGAAGGCCGGTACGGACTCGCGATCGTCGAACTGTGGGGCGGCAGCGACCCGCACCCGGCCGTCGAGGTGATCGCCGGGGGAGAGGCGGACGGCCGCCATCTGGAGGACGCCGTCGAACTCGCGGGCGTGGTCACGGCCGTCGACCCGGACCGGCTGATCGGCGAACTCTCCGTCTCCGACGACCTGGTGGACCACGGCGAGCACACCGCCCGCCAGGACCAGCGGACCCGCGCGGAGGCGCTCGCCCACCAGGTCGAGTACGCCACCACCCTCGCCGTCCCGCGCGCGACGGCGCACACGCCCGGGCTCGCGCTGCTCCGCCAGCTCCACCCCACCGCCCGGGTCGTCCGGCTCGGCACCGGCGCGCTCACCCGGGCCGCCCTCGGCGGCTTCGACGTCGCCGCCGCCCGCGACCGGGTCAACCCGGCGATCGCGCTGCTCCCGCAGGAGAGCGACGAGGCCGGCGTCACCACGCTGGTCTGGGAGCGCCGCCGCCCGTTGCACCCCGAGCGGCTGCACCGGGCGCTGGAGCTGCTCGTCCCCGCCGCCCAGCGCAGCCGCGGCCGATTCTGGCTGGCCAACCGGCCCGACCTGATGCTCGCCTGGGACGCCGCCGGGGCCAACCTCGCCGTCGAGGAGTGCGGGCCCTGGCTCACCTCCCTGCCCGACGCCGCCTGGGAGCTGTACCCGCCAGCCCGCCGGGCCGCCGCCGCCCTCGACTGGCACCCGCTGCACGGCGACCGGGTGCAGCAGCTCAGCTTCACCGCCGAGGGCCTGGACGTCGACGGTGTCACCGGGCTGCTCGACTCCTGTCTGCTCACCGACGCCGAACTCGCCGCCGGCGAACCCGGCTGGAAGGCCCTGCCGGACGCCTTCCGGGACCTGCTCGACCCCGTTCACTGAGGAGCCGTCACTGTGCGTAAGCGACCGAACCCGCCCAAGGACCGGCCGAACCCGCTGTTCGCGGCCGGCATCGAGTACATCGACTACAAGGACACCGACCTGCTGCGGCGCTTCGTCTCCGACCGCGGCAAGATCCGGAGCCGCCGCGTCACCCGGCTCACCGTCCAGCAGCAGCGCGCCGTGGCCAGGGCCGTCAAGAATGCCCGCGAGATGGCCCTCCTCCCGTACGCCGCCGGCACCACCCGGTAGCCATCGCCGCCACCACCGCCACCACCGCCACCACCCGACAAGGAGCCCCCGATGGCCGTCCCCAAGCGCAAGACGTCCCGCAGCAACACCCGGCACCGCCGGGCCCAGTGGAAGGGCAAGGCCCCGAAGCTCGTCCCGATCACCCTCAACGGCCGCGAACTGCTCGTCCCCCAGAACCTGGTCCCCGCCTACCGCCGCGGCCTGATCGACCCGGAGGGGGCGTAGCGACCACGAAGGGGGCGTGCGGGGGCGGGAGCGCGCCCTGTCGGGGGTGCTCGGCGGGCGGATCGGGGTGGGGGTTCGTAGGCTCGACGCATGTCTGATGCGTACGCGGGTCGGCGGGAGCGGGTGAGGGAGCACTGCAGTGCGGCCGGGGCCGATGCGGCGCTGATCACCCGGGCGGCGAACGTGCGGTATCTGACGGGCTGCGCGCCCTGCGGGGCGACGCTGCTGCTGACCCGGGAGCGGGTGCTGCTGGCAGTGCCGGACGATCTGCCGCCGGACGACACCGGGGAGCACCTGATCGCGCCGGACGTCACCCAGGTGCCGGTGGTGGCCGCGGCGGACACCGCCCTGGCGGCGGCCGCCGCCGCCGCGCGACTGGGCGTGGCGGACCTCGCGGTGGAGGAGCACGACCTGACCGTCAGCCGCCACCGCGCGGTGGCGAGCCTGGCGGAGGGGGCCCGGCTGGCCGACCTGGCGCAGGTGGTCGAGCGGCTGCGGGTGGTCAAGGACGAGCACGAGATCGCCGACCTGCGGATCGCCGCCGAGATCGCCGACCAGGCGCTCGGCGAACTGCTGGAGTCGATCCTGGTCGGCCGCACCGAACGGCACCTGGCGATGGAGCTGGAACGCAGGATGATCGACCACGGCGCGGACCGGGCGGCCTACCCGGTGTCCGTCGGCACCGGCAGCCACTCCGGCCGGCCCGCCCACCAGCCGACCGACCGCCGGGTGGAGGAGGGCGACTTCCTCACCGTGGTGATGGGCGCCCAGTACCGGGGTTACGGCGTCTCCACCGCCCGGACCTTCGTGATCGGCGCCGCCCCCGCGCCCTGGCAGGTGGAGCTGCACCGGCTGGTGTTCCGGGCCCAGCGGGCCGGCCGGGAGGCGCTCGGACCGGGCGTGGAGCAGTACGTGCCCGACCGGGCCGCGCGGCAGATCCTGGAGGCGGCCGGCCACACCGAGACCTCCCCGCACCCGGTGGGGCACGGCATCGGGCTGGAGATCCGGGAGGCGCCGCGCCTCGGTCCGTCGGACATGGGTAAACTGGACAGCCGCGTGCCGGTCACCGTCGGCCCAGGGGTCCACCTCCCGGGCAAGGGCGGTGTCCGGATCGAGGACACGCTCGTGGTGCGCCCCCCAGAGGAGGGCGGGCCCGAGCTGCTCACCATCACCACCAAGGAGCTCCTCGCCCTGTGACCGCGGCCGCCCGTCGGCCGTCGGCGGCAGGACGCAAGCCTTGGTTCCTTGACAGCTATATCCAGGAGTAAGTGCGCCCGTGGCTTCCACGAACGATCTCAAGAACGGCATGGTCCTCAAGCTGGAGGGCGGCAAGCTCTGGTCCGTCGTCGAGTTCCAGCACGTCAAGCCCGGCAAGGGCCCGGCCTTCGTGCGCACGAAGCTCAAGGAGGTCCTGACCGGCAAGGTCGTCGACAAGACCTTCAACGCCGGCACCAAGGTCGAGACCGCCAACGTCGACAAGCGCGGCATGCAGTTCTCGTACAAGGACGGCGAGAACTTCGTGTTCATGGACACGGACACCTACGACCAGATCGTGGTCGAGCCGGCCGTCGTCGGCGACGCCTCCAAGTACCTGCTGGAGGGCTTCGAGGCCCTGGTCGCCATGTACGAGGGTGCCCCCCTGTACATCGAGCTCCCGGCCTCCGTCGAGCTGCTGATCTCCCACACCGAGCCGGGCGTCCAGGGCGACCGCTCCACCGGCGGCTCCAAGCCGGCCACGCTGGAGACCGGCGCCGAGATCGCCGTGCCGCTCTTCATCGTCACCGGCGAGAAGATCAAGGTCGACACCCGCGACGGCGGCTACCTCGGCCGGGTGAAGTAAGTCCGTGTCGGCCGCACGTAGCAAGGCCCGTACCCGGGCCTTCCAGATCCTCTTCGAGGCCGACCACCGCGGGGTCGACCCGCAGCGGGTCCTCGCGGACTGGGTGGCCCGCGCCCGCGAGCCGAAGCCCGACGAGGGCACCCCGCAGGTCGGCGAGTACACCATGGAGTTGATCGAGGGGTACGTCCAGCACGCTCGCCGGATCGACGACCTGATCTCGCAGTACGCGGTGGGCTGGACCCTCGACCGGATGCCGATCGTGGACCGCAACGTCCTGCGGCTCGGCGCCTACGAGCTGATCTGGGAGGACGGCGTCCCGGACGCGGTCGTCCTGGACGAGGCCGTGGAGATCGCCAAGGAGTTCTCCACGGACGACTCCCCGGCCTTCGTCAACGGTCTGCTCGCCCGCTTCCTGGAGCTGAAGCCGAGCATCCGCCGGTAGGTCGTGCGCCCTAGGCCCCGACCACCGGTGGCGGTTAAACCCGCAGAACGGCCGCTGGACCCGGTTACCGGGTCCGGCGGCCGTCGCGCGTTTCACCCGGGCGGCGTAAGGTGGTGCCC
>NZ_JBHWIR010000319.1:0-5008 GCF_042731835.1 Kitasatospora sp. NPDC059817
CCCCGGCGGGCCGGGGCGGCCCCCCGCGCGCCCGCGGGGGCGCCGCCCCCCCCCCCCCGGCGGGCCGCCCCCCCCCCCCCCCCCGCCCCCCCCCCGCGGGGGGGGGGGGCGCGGCGCGCTCGTCGTGCTGCCCGAGGGGCGGTCGGTGGCCCGGGTCGACCAGGCGCTCACCGAACTGCTCGGCGCGGGCCGGCACGTGGCCCTGGAGGCCGACCTCGGCCCGCGCGAGCGCTACCGGCGCTGGCTGGCGGTGAGCCGCGGCTCGGTGCACGCCGTGATCGGCACCCGCGCCACCATGTTCGCGCCGGTGCGCGACCTCGGGCTGGTCGTCGTCTGGTCCGACGGCGACAACAGCCACAGCGACCCGCGCGCCCCGCACCCGCACGTGCGCGAGGTCGCGCTGCTGCGCGCCGCCGAAGAGGGCGCGGCCGTGCTGCTCGGCGGCCACGCCGTCACGGTGGAGGGCGCGCAGCTGGTCAGCACCGGGTGGGCCCGCCCGCTGACCGCCGACCGGGAGACCGTGCGCCGGATCGCGCCGCGGGTGCGGACCGTCACCGACCAGGACCAGCACCGCGACAGCGCCGCCCAGTCCGCCCGGCTGCCCTCGGTGGCCTGGGAGGCCGCCCGGGAGTCACTGGCCGCCGGACACCCGGTGCTCATCCAGGTGCCCCGGCGCGGCTACGTGCCCCGGCTGTCCTGCGCGCGCTGCCGCACCCCCGCCCGGTGCCGGCGGTGCGAGGGCCCGCTGGAGGCGCCCGCGGCCGACGCCGCGCTGAACTGCGGCTGGTGCGGGGAGGCGGAGACGGACTGGCACTGCCCCGAGTGCGGCTCGTTCCGGCTGCGCGCCCAGGTGGTCGGCGCCCGGCGCACGGCGGAGGAACTGGGCAAGGCGTTCCCGCGGATCCCGGTGCGCACCTCCGGACGGGACGCGGTGCTGGCCACCGTCCCGGACGAGCCGTCGCTGGTGATCTCCACGCCCGGTGCGGAGCCGGTGGTGGACGGTGGCACCGGGTACGGGGCCGCGCTGCTGCTGGACGGCTGGGCGCTGCTCGGCCGGCCCGACCTGCGGGCCGGGGAGGAGACGCTGCGGCTCTGGCTGGCGGCCGCCGCGCTGGTCCGGTCCGCCGAGGAGGGCGGCTCGGTGGTCGTGGTCGCCGAGCCGTCGGCGCGGCCGGTGCAGGCCCTGGTCCGCTGGGACCCGCTGGGCCACGCCGGGCTGGAACGCGACGAGCGGGCGCAGCTGCACTTCCCGCCGGTGTCGCGGATGGCGTCGGTCAGCGGCAGCCCGGCGGCCGTGGCCGACCTGCTGGGGCTGATCCGGCTGCCCTCGGAGGCGGACGTGCTCGGGCCGGTACCGGCCCCGGCCCTGCGCGGGGAGGAACAGGAGCGCGCGCTGCTGCGGGTGCCGCCCGGGCAGGGGGCGGCGCTGGCGGCGGCCCTCAAGGCGGCGCAGATCGCGCGGATCGCGCTGCGGACGCCGGAGGCGGTCCGGGTGCGGGTGGATCCGACCGACATCGGGTGAGGCCGGCGGGGGCGGGGTGAGTGGCCACCCCGCCCCGGATGGCGCTGGTCGGACGGCGGCGTCAGCCGCGCAGCGGGATGCCGGTGCGGTCGATCGGGGTGCGGTCGATCGGGGTGCGCTCGGGGGTGGTGCGGTCGACCGGGGGGCGGTCGAGGTTGCCGCGCTCCGGGGCGGTGCGGTCGAGGTTGCCGCGGTCCAGGGTGTTGCGGTCGAGGGCGTTGCGTTCGAGGTTGCCGCGCTCCAGGGCGTTGCGGTCGAGGCTGCTGCGGTCCAGGCCACCCTGGCGGGCCGCCGGGACGGTCGCCGCCAGGCCGCCGGACGGCACGGCGGGCAGCTCCTCCGAGCGGTCCGGGCGGCCCTGGCCCGGGACGGCACCGCTGGCGGCGAGGAGTTCGCTGGTCGGGCGGCGCATCCCGTACCGGCGGTGCACGGCCTGCTTGGTGACCCCGAGGGCCGAGCCCACCGAGTCCCAGGAGAAGCCCAGCGCCCGGTCGAACTCGACCGCCGCCGCGACCAGGGTCTCCACGCTCTCCCTCAGCTCCTGCGCCAGGCGCACGGTCGGCGCGGGCGCCCGTCCGTACACCACGAAGCCGGCCGACGTGCTGGGCCGGCGCGGACGGTAGACGTTGCCCAACTGGGCGGTGAGCGTCCGCAGCGCGTCGACCTGCCGCCTCACCCGCTCGATGTCCCGCACCAGCAGGTGCAGGCTTGCCCGCGCCCGGGCGTCGTGGTTGATCTGCTCGGCCATGGCCTACGTGCCACCTTCCGTACGGTTCAGCTCGGCCGGGGCGCGGTGTCCCGTGCGCCCGGCCCCGGTCAATCTCACTTGACCAACGCCGAAGCGGGGGCCGGGGTAACGCCGCCGGGCAGACTCGGGATATGCCAGAAGCCGGTGCCGGGGTGGGGGAGGGGCGTTCGGGGCCGCGCGAAGGGTGGTGCGAGGGGCGGTGTGAGGGGCGGTGTGAGGGCATGGGCGGCGGGCCGGGTGCGTTGCATAGACTTGCCGGGAACCCGTAGTTGCCCGCAGCCCAGCACCCTCGACGGACAGGAGCCCGTACCCCATGGCGATCCAGCCGATCCGGCTCTTCGGAGACCCCGTCCTGCGGGCCACCGCCCAGCCGGTGACCACGTTCGACAAGGAACTGCGCACCCTGGTCGGCGACCTCACCGAAACCATGCTCAACGCCCCTGGTGCAGGCCTCGCCGCGCCCCAACTCGGCGTCTCCCTGCGGGTGTTCACCTACCACGTGGACGGTGTCACCGGGCACCTGATCAACCCGGACCTGTCGCTGACCGAGGAGGAGCAGGACGGCCCCGAGGGCTGCCTCTCGCTGCCCGGCCTGCGCTACGACACCAAGCGCGCCTACGGCGTGGTCGCCAAGGGCTTCACCATGTACGGCGATCCGGTCACCCTGGAGGGCACCCAGCTGCTCGCCCGTTGCATCCAGCACGAGACCGACCACCTCGACGGCATCATCTTCATCGACCGGCTCGACCGCGAGCAGCGCAAGGCCGCGCTGAAGGCGATCCGCGACACCGACTGGGGCGGCGCGCCCGCGCCGGTCGTCAAGGTCTCCCCGCACAGCACGTTCGGCGCCGCGCGCTGAACCCTCTGGCGCCGAACCCTCTGGCGCTGAACCCTCTGATCTCCAACGTCTTCTTGCAGAAAGGCACTTGATGCGTCTCGTCTTCGCCGGCACCCCCGAGGTCGCCGTTCCCGCCCTGGACGCCCTGCTCGCCTCCGACCGGCACGAGGTCGTCGCGGTGGTCACCCGCCCCGACGCCCCCGCCGGGCGAGGGCGCAAGCTGGTCGCCAGCCCCGTCGCCCAGCGCGCCGAGGAGGCCGGGATCGAGGTCCTCAAGCCGGCGAAGCCCAGCGACCCGGAGTTCGTCGCCCGGCTCACCGAACTCGCCCCCGACTGCTGCCCGGTGGTCGCCTACGGCGCGCTGCTGCGCCCCGGCACGCTGGAGATCCCCAAGCGCGGCTGGGTCAACCTGCACTTCTCGCTGCTGCCCGCCTGGCGCGGCGCGGCCCCCGTCCAGCACGCGGTGCTGGCCGGCGACGAGGTCACCGGCGCGGCCACCTTCCTGATCGAGCAGGGCCTGGACTCCGGTCCGGTCTACGGCGTGATCACCGAGGAGATCCGCCCGACCGACACCAGCGGCGAACTGCTCACCCGCCTCTCGGTGTCCGGCGCGCGACTGCTCACCGCCACCATGGACGGCATCGAGGACGGCTCCCTGCACGCCCTCCCGCAGCCGGCCGAGGGCGTCACGCTCGCCCCGAAGATCACCGTCGAGGACGCGCGCATCGAGTGGAGCCACCCCGCCCTGCGGATCGACCGCGTGGTGCGCGGCTGCGCCCCGGCGCCCGGCGCCTGGACGGAGTTCCGCGGCGAGCGGCTGAAGATCACCGGGCCGGTGAAGCTGCTGACCGACTCGTCCGCCCTGGCGCCCGGGGAGCTGGCCGTGGTCGGCAAGAACAGCGTGCGGGTCGGGACGGGCAGCCACGAGGTCGAACTCGGGGAGGTCCGCCCGCAGGGGAAGAAGGAGATGCGGGCGGCGGACTGGGCGCGCGGGGCGCGGCTGGAGTCCGGGGAGCGCTTCGGCTCCGAGGGCTGAGGCTCAGGTTTAGCGTTACTGTTCGTCTGATAACCACTGATAATCGTCTGATAGCCACCGATAACCACCGCAGCACCTTGAGGCACCCTGTGACCACCCCCAGCGCCCAGCGCGCCCCCCGCCCGCACCGCCGCCCGAAGAAGGACCCGGCCCGGATCGTCGCGTTCCGCGCGCTGCGCGCCGTCGACGAGCGCGACGCGTACGCCAACCTGATCCTGCCGTCGCTGCTCCGCGAAGCCGAGCAGAAGGGCATGGACCGGCGCGACGCCGCCCTCGCCACCGAACTCGTCTACGGCACCCTGCGCTTGCAGGGCACCTACGACGCGATCATCGCCGCCTGCATCGACCGGCCGCTCAGCAAGGTCGACCCGCCGGTCCTGGACGTGCTCTCGCTCGGCGCCCACCAGCTGCTCACCACCCGCATCCCCAGCCACGCGGCGGTCTCGGCCACCGTCGAGCTGGCCCGGGTGGTGCTCGGCGACGGCAAGGCCAAGTTCGTCAACGCCGTCCTGCGCCGGATCAGCGCCCACGACCTGGACGCCTGGATCGAGAAGGTCGCCCCGCCGTACGAGAAGGACGCCGAGGACCACCTCGCCGTCGTCCACTCGCACCCGCGCTGGGTCGTCTCCGCGCTCTGGGACTCGCTCGGCCGCTGGCAGCCCGACGCCTCCGGGCGCAGCGCCCTGGAGGACCTGCTGCGCGCCGACAACGCCCGGCCCGAGGTGACCCTCGTCGCCCGCCCCGGCCGGGTCGACGTCGGGGAACAGGCCGCGGCGCCGCCCGCGCGGGGGCGCGGGCGGGGGGGCCCGGGGGCGGGGGGGCGGGCGCGAGGGGGGGGGCCCGGCGCGGGGGGGGGCGGGCGGG
>NZ_JBHWIR010000320.1:0-1454 GCF_042731835.1 Kitasatospora sp. NPDC059817
CCTGGCCACCGCGGTCCGCGCGCTGCGCGCCGCCGACGCGGCGTGGGCGCAGGCCGACGCACCGCACGACCAGCGCCGGGCGATGGACGCCTACACCCGCGCCGAGGCCGAGTTCCAGTCCCGGGGCGGCTACGCGGCCGAGGCCGAGGCCGCCCGGGTCGCGGCCGGCCTCGGACTGCCCGCCCGGGTCATGGACACCCCGGTCGGCACCCTCTCCGGCGGCCAGCGCCGCCGGGTCGAGCTGGCCCGGATCCTCTTCGCCGACCACGGCACCCTGCTGCTCGACGAACCCACCAACCACCTCGACGCCGACTCCGTCGCCTGGCTGCGCGGCTTCCTCGCGGCCCACCAGGGCGGGCTGGTCCTGATCAGCCACGACCTCGGCCTGCTCGCCGACACCGTCAACCGGGTCTTCCACCTCGACCCGCAGCGCGCCGCGATCGACGTCCACAACACCGGCTGGCGGGCCTACCTCGACCAGCGCGCCGCCGACGAACGCCGCCGCACCCGGGAACGGGCCAACGCCGAACGCAAGGCCGCCGCCCTGCACGCCCAGGCCGACCGGATGCGGGCCAACGTCGCCACCGCCACCAGCGCCCGCAGCATGGCCCGCCGCGCCGACCGGATGCTCGCCGACCTCGAACCCGCCCGGCAGGCCGAACGGACGGCCCGGATCCGGCTGCCCGAACCCGCCCCCTGTGGCCGGATGCCGCTCGGCGCGATCAGCCTCGCCAAGGCCTACGCCGGCCGCCCGGTGCTCACCGGCCTCGACCTGGCCATCGACCGGGGCAGCCGGATGGTCGTGCTCGGCCTGAACGGCGCCGGCAAGACCACCCTGCTGCGCATCCTGGCCGGCCACGAGAGCCCCGACACCGGCCGGGTGGTGCCCGGCCCGGGCCTGCGGCTCGGCTACTTCGCGCAGGAGCACGACACCCTCGACCCGGCGCGCAGCGTCCGCGACAACCTCGCCCAGGCCGCGCCGCACCTGAGCGACGGCGAACTGCGGCACGTCCTCGGCGCGTTCCTGTTCCGCGGCGACGACGCCGACAAGTCGGCCGGGGTCCTCTCGGGCGGTGAGAAGACCCGGCTGGCGCTGGCCGGCCTGGTCCACTCCGGCGCCAACGTCCTGCTGCTCGACGAGCCCACCAACAACCTCGACCCGGCCTCCCGGGCGGAGGTGCTGGCGGCGGTCGGCACCTACCCGGGCGCGATCGTGATGGTCACCCACGACCCGGGTGCCATCGAGGCCCTGCGGCCCGACCGCGTCCTGCTCCTCCCGGACGGCGACGAGGACCTGTGGCACGACTCCTACCTGGAGCTGGTCGCCCTGGCGTGAGCGGCGCCGCCTGACGCCGCCGCGCCCCGGCCCCCGCGCCCCCCCCGGGGGGGCGCGGCGCCCGCGCGCCCGCGCGCGCGCGCGCCCGCGAGCTATCACAGGGAGGATATACATACAC
>NZ_JBHWIR010000320.1:1464-5006 GCF_042731835.1 Kitasatospora sp. NPDC059817
GACTTGTTTATACAGCCCACACCCCCGAGCGGGGTGGGGCCGGGCGGGGGCGGGGCGCGCGCCCCCCCCGCCCCCCCCCCCGCCGGGCCCCCCGGGGGGCCCGCGGCCGGGCCCGAGCCGTCCTACGGCTTGCGCGCCTCGATCAGGAAGCGCGCGGAGTGGCCGACGAACGGCCCCTCCGCCCGGATCAGGGCGTCCAGTTCACGCAGCCGGTCCCGGTAGGCCGCCACGGTGAAGCCCGGGACCATCCAGATCACCTTGCGCAGGAAGTACACCACCGCGCCGATGTCGAGGAACTCCATCCGGAGCCGCTCGGAGCGCAGGTCCACCACCTCCAGCCCGGCGGCGCGCGCGGCGGCGCTCTCGTCCTCCGGGCGGCGCGCCCGGCGTGCCTCGGGCTGCGGGCCGAGGAAGTACTCGACCAGTTCGAACCCGGACGCCGGCCCCACGTGCTGGGCGTAGTAGGCGCCGCCGGGCCGCAGCACCCGGGCGATCTCCGACCACCAGGCCTTCACCGGATGACGGCTGGTGACCAGGTCGAAGGCCCCTTCGCCGAACGGCAGCGGCGGCTCGTCCGGGTCCGCGACCACCACCACGCCCAGCGGGTGCAGCAGGCCGGTGGCGCGCGCGACGTTCGGCGGCCAGGACTCGGTGGCCGCCATGGTGGCCGGAAGCGCTCCGCGCTGCGCGGGGGCGGGCGTCCCGGGGGTGGGCTGCCCTTCGGTGGGCTGTCCTGCGACGGGCTTCGCAGCGGCGAGCCGGGCCGCACCGGCCAGCACCTCGCCGCCGCCGGTCTGAATGTCCAAGGCTGCCGAGGCCCGACCCAGCCGCTCGGCCACCAGCCGCTGGTAGCCCCAGGACGGCCGTTCCTCGGTGGCGCGGCCGGCGAGCCAGGAGAAGTCCCAGCCGTCCACGGACACCGCCTCGGCCTCGGCGATCAGCTCTTCGAAGGTGCGCATACCGGCATCATCCCGGTGGCCCGCCCGCCCGGCGAACTGTTTCACCCTCCGCTTCATCCCCTCGTACCGCAGGGCGGTTCCCCGGACCACGAGCAGACCGCCTGCCGTGATCAGCCCGTTCACCGGCTCCGAACCGCCGCCCCATCGTTCCCCGGCCTCGGAAAACCGGTGTCCGCCCCCGGTACGGCTGGGCGAGGATGACGGCGTGACGAACGAGCAGGCGAGGGCCCGCCTACCACCTCGCCCACGTCAACGCCCGTCGTGCCCGCTCTTCACCCCTCTCGCCACCGTGGAGCCCCGACGCCATGACCTCCTCACCGCAGTCCCCCGTCGGCCGCTTCTACGACGAGTTCGCGGCCGGGTACCACCTCCTCTACCCCGACTGGGACGCCTCCGTCGCCCGCCAGGGCGCCAGCCTCGACGCCCTGATCCGCGCCGGCCTCGGCGATCGCCCGGTCGACGTCCTGGACTGCGCGTGCGGCATCGGCACCCAGGCCCTCGGCCTCGCCGCCCTCGGCCACCGCGTCACCGGCACCGACCTCAGCCCGGCGGCCGCCGCCCGGGCCACCGCCGAAGCCGCCCGACGGGGCCTCCGTCTCCCCACCGCGGCCGCCGACATGCGCGGGCTCCCCTTCGCCGACGCCCGGTTCGACGTCGTCGTCTGCGCCGACAACGCGCTCCCCCACCTACTCACCCCCGAGGAGGTCCGCACCGCCCTCACCGAGATGCGCCGCGTGCTGCGCCCCGGCGGCCTGCTCCTGCTCACCACCCGCCCCTACGACGACCTGCGCCGCTCCCGCCCGGCCGCCACCCCGCCCCAGACCACCGAATGCGACGGCCGACGGTCCGTCATCTTCCAGCTCTGGCACTGGCATGAGGACGGCGAGCGCTACGACCTGGAGCTCTTCCACCTCACCCCCGATGCCACCGGCCAATGGCAGACCGACATCCGTCGCTCCACCTACTGGGCCCTCACCCAGTCCCAGCTCACCGCCCTCGCCTCCGAGGCTGGCTTCACCACCTCCCACTGGCAACCACCCGCCCGAACGGGCTTCTTCCAACCCGTGCTCATCGCCCGTGCCCCCTGACCCTGGCCGACCCCGACGACTGCACGATCCACACCGGCCGGGACAATTCCGGGGTGCTATTGACATGGATCGCCGAAATAGCGGACGAACCACTGGTGCTGGAGCCGAGCGACCGGCGGGTCGAGTGGCGGACCAACACCTGGTACCTGAGTGCGGAGGATGAGGACAAGCAGTCCTTGTCCGTGACCGAGGTGGTCGCCGCCTTCGAACGAACCGCTCAGGCCATCCGGCACCGTATCCACGCGCTGGGCTTCGCCGGGGTGGCGACCTTCTACGTGTGGCACGACGAGCAGGTCGATCAACTCCGCTGCTCCACCGGATCGGTGGCCGTCGACGAACTGCCGTTCGGCGGCACCTACCTGCCCTCCGACGACCTCGTTCCGGTCGTCGAGGGCTTCCTGAGCGGCCGACAGCCAGCCGGGACCAACCCGTCGGACCAGACCGCGCCCAACGCCATGGCCCCCTTCCCCGTCTGGGTCCGCAACGTCGGACCGACCTCACGCTGACCTGTCACGCACCCCGCCGAGGGCAGCCCCGAGATCGGCTGGCCGAGATGCGCGGCTCAGCGGCCTGCGCCGGGGGTCCGGGCCGGTCAGGTCTCGCGCTGCGGGTGGTACTCGGACTCGGGTATGCCGAAGGTCCAGGCGACCCCGGCGCGGGCGGTGCGGGTGCTCGGCGGGACGCGCAGCCAGTAGGTGCGGAAGGTGCCGTCGGGCTCGGCGGTCGAGTTGACGACCTCGACCATGACCACCGGTTCGTCGTCGGGCAGGGTGATCCGCCAGAGCACCCCGGTCTCGTCGCGGTGGATGGGCTCGGCACCGGAGTCGGCCAGGTAGCGCTCGTAGCCGTAGTGCTCCAGCAGGACACGGCGCAGTTCGGCGTTCTCCTCGGTGCGGATCCGCTCGACGGTGACGTCGGCCAGCCCGGCCAGGAACTCGGCGGGCACGGGCATGCCGCGCCAGGCGTGCAGGGCGAAGCCGTCGGCGTACTCCAGGGCGGGGCCGTCCGCCCGGTCGAGCCGCCCGGCCTCGTCACGGTGCAGCGCGACGGGGCGCTCGCTGACCAGCGCGACGTCCTGGTACGGCCACCACCAGCCGGCCTCGCGGGCCACCCCGGCGAGCGGCGCGACGGCCTCGGCGCTGCCCCCGGCCTCGTCGGAGGCGGCCTCGAAGGCGGCGAACCAGGGAGCGTCGTGCTGGCCGCGCACGGCGTCGAGCAGGGCGAGCCGGACGGTGGTGCGCCGGGCGCGGGCGGCGGCGGCCGCGTCGTCCGAGGCCTCCTCGCGGTCGGCCTCGGGGGCGAGCCGGTCGAGGACCGCCGTGCGGATGCGGTCGGCGAGCGGGGTGGTGACCGGGCCGAGCTCGCCGCCGGTGAGTGCCCAGTGCGCCGCCCACCCGGCCGCGCCGACCTCCTCGACGGCCCGCCGCCGGTCGCACTGCCCGGTGCGCTCACCGATCCGCAACCGGCCAGCGCCACGGCTGCCACGGCCGCGGCC
>NZ_JBHWIR010000321.1:0-4988 GCF_042731835.1 Kitasatospora sp. NPDC059817
GGTTACATTCCGAACCCGGAAGCTAAGCCTTACAGCGCCGATGGTACTGCAGGGGGGACCCTGTGGGAGAGTAGGACGCCGCCGAACAATCATTCGAGAGAAGCCCCCGCCGGGTGAACCTGGCGGGGGCTTTTCTGTTGTAGGGTCAACGTGCATTGTCATCACACGGGACAGGAGGCCCCCGGGTGGAGGTCCAGGAGACGCGGGTCCAGACCGATCGCGTCCTCACCATCCCCAACCTGCTCAGCATGGGCCGGCTGGTCGGTGTTCCGCTTTTTCTCTGGCTGATTCTCTGGCCGGTTTTCGATGGCCCCAACAACGATGGTTGGGCGCTGCTGATCCTGATGCTGAGCGGTGCCAGCGACTACCTCGACGGGAAACTCGCGCGGCGGTGGGGGCAGGTCAGCCGGGTGGGGCAACTGCTCGATCCGCTGGCCGACCGGCTCTATGTGCTGTCCACGCTGGTCGGTTTGACCTGGCGTGAGATTCTTCCGTGGTGGGTGACGGCGATTCTGCTGGCCCGGGAAGTATTTATCGGCGCGCTGCTGCCCATTTTGAACCGGCACGGTTACGGGCCGCTCCAGGTGAGTTTTCTGGGGAAGGCCGCGACCTTCAATCTGATGTACGCGTTTCCGCTTCTCCTGCTCGGCAGCGTGGACAGCTGGATCGCGCGGCCGGCCGAGGTGGTGAGCTGGGCCTTCATCTGGTGGGGGACCACGTTGTACTGGTGGGCCGGTATTCTTTACGCGGTTCAGGCCAGGCGGATCACCCGAGCGGGCTCGACGGGCTCCGCGTCCGCAGTCTGAGACGTGATCTGAGAGAAGTCCCACGCCGCATCGGTGCGTCGGACGATACCTTCCGGGTAGGGATCCCTCTGGAACGGTTTGATGGACCTGTAGGTCCACCACCGCAAAGGAGGACGCACCCGTAATGAAAGCCGTTGTCATGGCAGGGGGCGAAGGAACCCGACTCCGCCCGATGACCTCAAGCATGCCGAAGCCGCTGCTTCCGGTGGCCAATAGGCCGATCATGGAGCACGTGCTTCGGCTGCTGAAGCGGCACGGCCTCTCCGACACCGTCGTCACCGTCCAGTTCCTGGCCTCACTGGTCAAGAACTACTTCGGTGACGGCGAGGACCTGGGCATGCATCTGACCTATGCCCACGAGGAGACGCCGCTAGGCACCGCGGGGAGTGTCAAGAACGCCGAGGACGCGTTGAAGGACGACTCCTTTCTGGTGATCTCCGGTGACGCACTGACCGACTTCGACCTCTCGGAATTGATCGACTTTCACCGCAGCAAGAACGCACTGGTCACCGTCTGTCTCACCAGGGTGCCGAATCCCCTCGAGTTCGGTATCACGATCACGGACGACGACGGACGGGTCGAGCGCTTCCTGGAGAAGCCGACCTGGGGGCAGGTCTTCTCGGACACTGTGAACACCGGTATCTACGTGATGGAACCAGAGGTCTTCGACTACGTCGCAGCAGGTGAGTCCGTCGACTGGTCGAGTGACGTCTTCCCGCAATTGTTGAAGGAGGGCAAGCGGGTCTACGGCTACGTCGCCGAGGGCTACTGGGAGGACGTGGGCACCCACGAGAGCTACGGCAAGGCCCAGGCGGACGTCCTGGAGGGCAAGGTCGACGTCGAGCTCGACGGGTTCGAGATCTCGCCGGGCGTCTGGGTGGCCGAGGGTGCGGAGGTGGACCCGGAGGCGGTGCTGCGCGGGCCGCTGTACATCGGGGACTACGCCAAGGTCGAGGCCGGTGTCGAGATCCGCGAGCACACCGTGCTCGGCAGCAACGTGGTGGTCAAGCGCGGGGCCTTCCTCCACAAGGCGGTCGTGCACGACAACGTCTACATCGGGCCGCAGAGCAATCTGCGCGGCTGCGTGGTCGGCAAGAACACCGACGTGATGCGGGCCGCCCGGATCGAGGACGGCGCGGTGATCGGGGACGAGTGCCTGATCGGCGAGGAGTCGATCATCGGTGCGAACGTCCGGGTCTATCCGTTCAAGACCATCGAGGCCGGCGCCGTCGTCAACACGTCGGTGATCTGGGAGTCCCGCGGCCAGGAGCACCTGTTCGGTGTCCGTGGCGTGTCGGGGATCCTGAACGTCGAGATCACCCCGGAACTGGCCGTGCGGTTGGCCGGCGCGTACGCCACGACCTTGAAGAAGGGGGCGACCGTCACCATTGCGCGTGACCACTCGCGTGGTGCGCGTGCGCTCAAACGGGCGATGATTTCGGCGCTCCAGACGTCGGCCATAGACGTTCGCGACCTGGAGAACGTGCCGATGCCGGTGGCCCGGCAGCACACCGCGCGGGGGAGTGCGGGCGGGATCTTCCTGCGGACCACGCCGGGGGTGCCCGACTCGCTGGACATCCTCTTCTTCGACGAGCGCGGGGCCGACCTCTCGCAGGCCGGCCAGCGCAAGCTGGATCGCGTGTACGCGCGCCAGGAGTACCGGCGGGCCTTCCCCGGTGAGATCGGGGACCTGACCTTCCCGTCCAGCGTCTTCGACTCCTACGCGGGCAACCTGCTGCGGGCCGTCGACACCACCGGGGTCCGGGAGGCCGGACTGAAGGTGGTCGTGGACACCGCGCACGGCAGCGCCGGCCTGGTTCTGCCGAGCATCCTCGGGCGGCTCGGAGTGGAGGCGCTCACCGTCTCCAGCGGGCTGGACGAGGCGCGGCCGACGGAGGACGCGGAGGAGCGGCGGGCGGGGCTGGCCAGGCTCGGCGAGCTGGTGGCCTCTTCCCGGGCGGCCTTCGGCGTCCGCTTCGACCCGGTCGGCGAGCGGGTCGCGTTCGTCGACGAACTGGGCCGGGTGATCGACGACGACCGGGCACTGCTGGTGCTGCTGGACCTGGTCGCGGCCGAGCGGCGCAGCGGGCAGGTGGCGCTGCCGGTGACCACGACCCGGATCGCCGAGCAGGTCGCCGCGTACCACGGCACCCAGGTCATCTGGACCACGACGACGCCGGACGACCTGGCGAAGGCGGCCGCCACCGAGGGCACGGTGTTCGGCGGGGACGGGCGCGGCGGGTTCGTGGTGCCGGAGTTCAGCGGAGTGCTGGACGGGGCCGCGGCCTTCGTGCGGTTGGTCGGCCTGGTGGCGCGGACCCAGCTCACGCTGAGCCAGATCGACGCGCGGATCCCGCAGGCCCACATCCGTCGCCGGGACCTGGCGACGCCGTGGGCGGCCAAGGGCATGGTGATGCGCTCGGTGGTCGAGGCGGCCGGCAGTCGGCGGCTGGACACCACCGACGGCGTCCGGGTCGTCGAGGCGGACGGGCGCTGGACGCTGGTGCTGCCGGACCCGGCCGAGGCGACCACCCACCTGTGGGCGGAGGGCCCGGACGACGAGGCGACCGAGGCGCTGCTGGACGAGTGGGCGGCGGTGGTCGACGGGGCCGGGCGGTGACGACACCGGCCTGATCGTCCGACGGTCCTGACGGTCGGGGGGGGCGGCCCCGGGGGCGCCCCCCCCCACCCTCCCGCGAAAGGCCACGATGAGCGCCGACCTGTTCGTTATCAACCCGAAATGGACCGCGCAGGCCCCGCACCTCCGGTGCACCCTGAAAAGGGCCCTGGCCGCGCAGCCCGAACAGAGAGTTTGGTCCGGCACCGAGCACATCAACAACGCCGGAGCGATGGCCTACGGCGGAGAACTCCCCGATTCCGGCCCTTGGCACCTTGACCGCTCCCAGCTTCGCACGCTCAAAATCGCCATCGAATGGCGCAGGGCCAAGCGCGAGGCGAACCCCCAGAAAACCGCCCCGGACATCCTCGAACACTGGACAGAAATTGAGGACGAGGTCATAGCGGCATACCGGGCCGCGTGCCACACGGACGGGCTGCGCTGGATGTGAGGACTTGCCGAACATCTGAGAACATGGTTTAATTAATGATGTCGGAAGGGGGTGACACCCCGACCGGCACCCACCCACCGGCCAGCCGGCCGAGGGTCGCAATTTCTCACCAAGGGAGACCAGGAAATGCCCAGCAAGCCGAAGATGAGCGACGACGAGCGCCGCGCCTACAGCGCCCGGATGCGCGGCGAACTCGAAGCCGTGATGGACCGCGCGTACAGCGCGATGGTCGCCGACGAACAGTTCTGGACCGCCGTCATGCGCACGGCCGCGACCCTGGCCGACCGCAGCCCCGTCAACTGCATCGCCATCGCCGCCCAGTGTCCCCACGCAACCCGCGTACTCAGCTCCGGAGACTGGCGCAAGGTCGGCCGGTTCCCGGCCAAGGGCTCCACCTCCCTGCGCATCTGGACCCCGATCCGGCGGCGAACCGACGACGCCCAAGCCGCCCCCGAGGCCGGAGCCCGGGGGGCCGTCGCCGACGCCGCCGAGGCGGAGGGGCGCAAGGTCTCCGGCTACAAGGCCGGGCCCGTGTTCGACATCAGTCAGACCGACGGCGACGCCTATGAACAGCCCGCCCCCGTCCCGCTCGCCGCCGACGCTGTCCGGGACATCCTGCACGCCCAGTATCGCGACCGGTACCACGAGGACCCCGAGCAGGCCGGAGGGTTCGACTTCACCCGCGAGGCCCCCGATGCTGCTGCCCGCATCCTGCTGTACGGCCACGCCTGGCGGCTCATCGCCGAGACGGCCGCCCCGCTCCCGGGCCAGCGCGTCGCCGAGGTTGCCTCAGCCGCCCACGTCGCCGAACTGATCCTTGGAATCGCCCCCGGACCGGCCGTCATGCCGCCGCTCGCGGGCATCATCACCCAGGACAAGAAGCCCCCCGTGCACGAGTCCGCCGTCCGGGCCATCGAGACCGGCCGCGCCATCGCCCAAGCCGTCACCGCCACCGCCGAACGCCGCCGCGAACTGGTCGCCGCCGGTTGACCAAAGCCTGAAAACATGGTTTAATTAGTGGTGTTGGAAGGGGAGGGCAACACCCCGACCGACACCGCCGCGGGGGGCGCCCGGCGCCCCCCGCCACACCCACCCCACAACACCAAAACACAGA
>NZ_JBHWIR010000322.1:0-4959 GCF_042731835.1 Kitasatospora sp. NPDC059817
GGCCCGGGGCGGGTTCTCGCGTCAGAGGCGCACTGCTTCGACACGACCGCCGGCTGACCCTGTGTCGAGACCGTCATACGGCGGTCCGCCGCTGCCGGATCATCGGGGCGCGGAGGTGAAGGTCTGCGAGGTGCCTTTCGGGTGTCTTGCCGTACCTGGTGCGGGACCTGCGGCAGCGAGGTGACGCCCTGGAGGGGGCGGGTGCGCACCCATCGACAGGGCGCGCCGCTGTCAGAGTTCGGGGAGCGGACAGCCCCGGCCGCTGCCGATCAGCTTGTTGACGACGCTCAGCGCGTCCTCGTGGCGGAACAGCACGGCGTACGGCAGTGCCGCCGCCGAGTGCCGTCGTACCAGTGTGGTCTGGTCCTCGGGAAGTTCCGGGTCCGCGACCAGCTCGGCCTGTGCGAGCAGCTCGGGTTGGTCGGTGCGGACCAGCTCCGCAGCGCAGAACCGTTCGAGTTGGTCCGGCCACGCCACGGCGACGCTCGGGCGCGGCCCGGGGGTGGCCGCCGGCGTCGCCAGCCAGGCCCGCACCGGGTCGTCGGAGGGTACGCGGCCGGGTTCGAAGAACGACCAGAACGTTCCCGGCCACATGGCGGAGGCGCGGTAGGCGGTGATCGACACATGGCTGCCCGTGGTCAGGTCGACTGCCAGGTGCACCGGCACGCCTTCCTCGTACCAGTGCGCTCCGTACTCACAGACGGCGAAGCGACGTCCGTCGTGGTCGAGGAGTACGAACGAGGTGTTACGGCGGCGCTCGGTGGCCAGGTCATGCCGTGTCACCAGGACGTCCAGCAACTCCTGGTGCCGTTCCGGTAGTTCCTCGCGGGAGAGGTTGAGCACGGGAGCCTCCAGGTCGACTGTTCGGCGGATCGGGTTCCCACTCTGCCCCTCCGGGAGCGACGAGGTGTGCGAATTCGATGTTTCCGGGACGTCCCGTCGCAGCCGATCCGGTCCGAACGCCCGGCGGTGGCCAAACGGCGAACCGGCCGGTGGCATCCGGGCATCCGGGCGTCCGAACCACGGACCGGCAAGCGTTCTCGGCCGACCCGTACCTGCTCTGAACTGCGCGTTCACCCCCGCCCGTAGGCACGGGTGAGAGGGCGCCGAGGCGCCCCACAGTTTCGAGCCCCGAGGAGTTCCCGTTGGTCCACCACATCGAAGATCCGGCCCGCCGCAGGGGCAGGTGGCGAAGGCCGCTCGTGGCCTTCGCCACCGCGACCGCCGTCGTGGGAGTGCTCGCGGCTCCCGGCATCGCGCCCGTGGCGAACTCCTTCGGGAGCCCTTCACCCTTCTTGTCCTGGCATCAACTGATGGACATCCAGGGCAAGATGAACGAGACCGCTTCGGCCGTGGAACAGGTGTCGGGTCAGATCGGCAGCCAGGCCCTCGCCGGCGTGGTCGCCGCCCCCGAGACGAAGCACCTTACGATCTACTGGCACGGCGAGCTGGCGCCCGAGGTCCGGGCGGTCGTCGCGCACAGCCCGGTGCGTGTCGACGTCAAGTCGGCGCCGCACAGTGCGCAGGACCTGAAGGACGCCTCGCGCGAGGTGACGCGCATCGCCGATTCCGTCGGGGTGCGGATCACCGACGTGGCGATGCCGCAGGACGGGAGCGGCCTCACCGCGACCGTGGTGGGCGGCGAGGCCGACGCACAGCGGCTGCGGCGGGCGGTGGCGTCCGTGAGCGTTCCGGTGACGGTCGAAGCGAACGGCACGGAGTCGATCAGCCTCGGCGAACCCTCGCGCCGGAGCGATCCGAGTGCCGGCGGCGCGCAGATCATCGCACCGTTCTGCAGCACGGCGTTCGCGATCAAGTACCGCGACGAGAACGCCATGCTCACCGCGGACCACTGCTTCATGCCGAACAACGAGACCAACGTCCGGTACGGCGTGGACGATTCGGGCGGACAGGGGCCGGCGATCGGCACCCGGATCTCGCCCCACATCGTCCGCCAGGACGAGAGGGGGCCCGTCTACCTCGACGCGGCCGTCATCAAGCCGTCTTCGAACATCACGATGGACCAGCAGATCTGGACGGGCGGCGCGGCCGACCAGTCCAGCATCTCGCAGACCAAGAAGTGGGTGAGCGCCGCGCAGGTGGCGCACGAGGGGAACTGGATCTGCAACGAGGGCTCCCGCTCGGGCGAGATCTGCAACATCCAGGTCACCACCAAGGTGACCGACTACTACGCCAAGGGCCCCGACAACCTGGGCGGCGAGATCGAGCACCACTACATGTACGGGTGGAAGGCCCTCAAGCAGTTCACCGCCGCCGACAACTCGTCCATCGCGGCCCGCAGGGGTGACAGCGGAGGGCCCGTCGTGCTGGGAGGCGGCCCGGGCCTGCCGGGGGCGCCGCCCAACATCACGGCCCTGGGCATCGTCTCGGCCACCACGGGTGGAACCTGGAGCTGCAAGACGCCGGGGAAGACGATGCCGACCACCTGCTCGGGCGGCATCATGTTCGTCGGCCTGGAGGACGCCCTCCCCATGCTGGGCGCCAAGATCGGCGTTCGCGACTGGAGCACCGGGCACGTGAGCTGGGAGGACTACGGCAGCGGCGGCGGGGGCGTGGCGATGGGCTCCGACCCCAAGCCGCACGACCACACCGAACTGGTCGACGGCAACGGTGCGGCGATGGCCTACGACCTGCCGAGCGGCCGGCTCGTCGGCAGCCAGCCCGGTGACCCGCGGGCCGACTGGGAAATCCTCCAGACGACGGACGGCGGCTGGATGTTCCGGAACCTCGCCGCCCCCAACGAGTACCTGGGCCAGTCCGCCGACGTCGGACTCCAGATGTCGGACTGGGAAGGCGGCCACTGGTACTTCCACCTCCAGATCAAGGGCGGGAACTGTCTCGCACTGTGGCCCGGCGCGAGTGTGCCGAACAGCATCGCGACACCCGGCAACGCCCCGTGCGACCACAACGACGAGAACCAGCTCTTCAAACTGGTGCCGGTCGGCGACGAGGACGCCGACCTGCCGAGCACGCCCGGCCCCCCGCCCGCGGACAGCCTGCACCTGCCGTCCCAGCAGCCGCCGGTGAAGCCCTCCGGGCCTTCCGTGGACGCGGCCTACTCCTTCCTCGCCCAGCGCCTCGACGCCCACGGCACCGGCAGCACGCTGCGCGTGCCCCGCAGCTACCAGGGCGGGCACTTCGAGGACCCGAAGCTGTTCGGCCCGGACGGCTTCCAGGCCTCCTTCACGTACGACAACGCGCTCGTCATCACCGCGTTCCTGCAACGCGGCGGAACCGACGACGTCGCCCACGCCACGGCGCTCGGCGACAGCCTGCTGTACGCCCAGGCCCACGACATCACCCCGGACGGCCGCATCCGCGCCTCCTACGAGCCGGACCCCTTCGTCAAGACCCCGTCCGGCGAGCCGTACGTCGGCGGGTTCTCCGTCTACACCGGGAACATGGCCTGGGCCGGCATGGCGCTCACCCGGCTCTACCGGGTGACCGGCCAACAGCGCTTCCTGGACGGGGCGTTGAAGGCCGCCAACTGGATCCAGAACAACACCGCGGACACCCGCGGCGCCGGCGGCTACACCGGCGGCCTGCGCAACGACGACGGCACCGGCCAGACGATGGTCCCGCTCACCTGGAAGGCCACGGAGCACAACATCGACACCGGCGCCTTCTTCGCCATGCTCGCCGGCGTCACCGGCGACGCGGGCTGGGCGCAGCGCTCCACCAACGCGTTCCGGTTCGTGAAGTCCGTGCAGGCCGCCAACGGCCACCTGTGGACGGGCACCGGCCTGGACGGGGTGACCACCAACGACGACGTCGAGCCGGAGGACGTGCAGACCTGGAGCTACCTGGCCACCCTCGACCCGTCCTACGCGCCCGCCGTCGACTGGGCGGCCGGGCGGATGGCGGCCACCGACGGCCCGTACAGCGGGGTGGGCTTCAGCGGCAAGGACACCAGCGGCGTCTGGTTCGAGGGCACCGCCCACCTGCTGGCCGCCTATCAGGTCCGCCGCGCGGACGGCGACGCCGCGAAGGCGGCGACCCTGATGGCGACCCTGCAGAAGGCCCAGAGCGGTGCGGCCAACACGGACGGCAAGGGCATCGTCGCCGCCTCTGCGACCGGTGATCAGCCTCCCAGTGATGCCCGACTATTCGCCCGTCCCGGCCTCGGGATCGGAGGCGGTCACGAAGGAAAGCAGCTGACGCCCGAGACCTCTCCTCTCTCCCCCGGTCGGGGCGGCTGTGGGAGGGTTCCCTGGCCCGCCGTCGGCTCTGGTGCCGGCGGCAGGGGCCCGAGGTCTCGGGCAGCCGGCAACTCGGACGGGCGGTGTCCTTATGCGGGTCCACCAAGCTGTCCGTTGTCCGCATCGCGAACCTGGCAACCGCCCTACTACGGCAGACGGTGGTCGTCGAAGGGGTTGTCGGGCTCGTACGGCTCGTACCGCTCGAAGTCGGGGCGGTCGATGAGCTCAGCGACTGAGAAGGGGTGCCGGTGGTCGGTGAGGAGCCGGTGGACGAACTCGGCGGTGGAACCGTCGAACCGCGCCCAGCTGTCGCCGTCCTCGTTGCGGGCGATGACCGGCCACCGGTTCGGGTCTGCGTCCTCCGTCAGCCAGTAGAACTGGTCGGCCTGGACGGAGCCAGCCCACTGCAGGAGCCCGCCCGGGGCTGGGTGGAGCTGGTGAGGCCGGTAGAGGTCGGCGATGCCGGGGTCGGCGGCGGCGAGTTCGGCAAGGTGGAGGGCGTGCTCGACGAGGCACAGGAACTGCGGGAACGGGTCGTCGCGGCCGGGCGGGGGGCCTGGCAGAGAGATGTCGAGGAAACCTGCGAACGTGCCAGGGCCGAAGTGCTCCGCCAGGTGCCGGTAGTCGGCGGGCAGGGCGGTGCCGAGCCTGGCCTCGGCCGACGACCAGTCGAGGGGGCGCCGGCCCCCGCGCGGGCCGGCCCCCGGCGCGGCGCGGCGCCCCGCGCCCCCCCCGGCCC
>NZ_JBHWIR010000323.1:0-4929 GCF_042731835.1 Kitasatospora sp. NPDC059817
CCACCTCACCGGGCCGGTTGAGGCCGCCGGTGGTGTCGGAGCCGGTCTCGCAGGCGATCCACCGCGCGCCGTCCCACACCTCCCACGCCAGCGGGGGCTGGCGCGGGTCGACGCCGACGCCCTCGACCCGGCTGTCCAGCCGGACGACGAGGATGCAGCGCGGCACGACGACGGGCAGCGCGAACAGCATGGCGTCCCCGACCTGGGGGCGCGGCTGGAAGCACGGCACGTCCACCCCGTCGGCCAGCCGCGCCGTGGCGTCGGTCTGCTCCCCCGCGGCGGAGACGGTGACCAGCCGGTCGAGGGAGCTGGGGACGACGGGCAGGTCCTCGGCGGTGGAGAACACCACCGCCTCCTCGGTCTCGGTCCGCAGCGTGGACACCTCGGTGCCCGCCCGCAGCAGCACCGTCTCGGGCTGCGGGGCCGACAGCCAGAAGTCGACCTCCGCGGTCGCCGCGGCCGGCGGGAAGAGCCGGACGCCCAGCAGGTCGAGGAAGGCGGAGTAGTTCTTCTCCGGCACCCGGTTCAGCCGGTAGAGCAGCTGGTCCACCATGTACGCGAAGGTCTCGATCAGGGTGACCCCGGGGTCGGACACGTTGTGGTCGGTCCACTCCGGGGCCCGCTGCTGGACGAACCGCTTGGCCTCGTCGACGAGTTGCTGGAACCGGCGGTCGTCCAGGTTCGGGGAGGGCAGCGCCATCAGCTCACTCCCCCGGTCACGCCCAGGGCACCCGGGACGTCCTGGACGTCCGGGGCGTCCGGCGAGCTCGGGATGGTGTAGAAGGGAAAGACGAGGTTGCGGCGGTCGTTGGTGGACCGCACGGTGTAGTGGACGTCGATGTAGAGCGTGCCGTCGTCGACGGTGTCGAAGGCGATCACGACGTCGTCCACCTCGATCCGCGGCTCCCAGCGTTCCAGCGCGGTGCGCACCTCGCGCGCGATCCGGCCCGCCGTGCCGCCGTCGCTCGGCGCGAACACGTACTCGTGGATGCCGCAGCCGAACTCCGGGCGCATCGGCCGCTCCCCGGGGGCGGTGCCGAGGATCAGCCGGATGGCCTCCTCGATCTCCCGGTCCCGGTCCACCATGCCGATGCCGCCGGTGGCGTTCACCCGCAGCGGGAAGGCCCAGCCTCGCCCGATGAAGCCGCTCACGCGACGCCCCCGATCAGCACGTTGAGGGCGCCGGTGACGATCTTCGCGCCACAGGCCGTCTGGTCGCCCATCCGCGCCGCGGGCAGCCCACCGATCAGGACCAGGCCCCCGGCCGCCGCCGTGGGGCTGGGCATGACGACGTTGCCGGGCCCGAGTTCCACGTGCGGCACGCACACGTGCAGGCTGCCGGTGACGGCGGCCGGGCGGCCGCCGATCAGCACGGTCGCCGCCGCGAGGGCGCCTGGTGGTGGGGTGGTGATGGCACCGCCGTCGCTGGTGGTGTCACCCATCCGGGCTGCGGGGGGCATCTGCGTTCTCCAATCGGGTGGTTCGAGGGGGCCGGAGGGTCGGTCCACACTGACGGTGATTCAGCTGACGGTGACTCAGTTGATGCGCACGAGAGCCGCCTTGAGCACCGCCAGTGCGCCGCCGTCCACGGTGACCCCCGTACGGCCGGTGACGTTCACCGATCCCCCGCGCAGGTTCACCGTCCCGGCGCCGGCGTCGATGGTGATGCCGGTGGAGGAAAGCCGCACCGAACTCGCCGCCGCCGCACCGGCCGCGCCGAAGACGGTCAGGACGATCTCGCCGCGCTGCTCGTCCAGCCGCACCTCCAGTTTCCGGTCCCCGCTGGCCAGCCGGACGCCGGACTGGCCGCCCGGCACGTCCAGCAGTTCCAGGCGGTGGCCCGAACGGGAGACCAGCGAGCGGCGGTTGACCTTCCCGCCGGCCGGGTCGACCAGCGGCACCTCGTGCGGCGAGGGCTTGTCGACGCCGTTGTAGAGGCCGCCCAGCACGTACGGGCTGTCCAGGCTGCCTTGCTCGAAGCCGACCAGCACCTCGTCGTTCACCTCGGGGCTGAACACACCGCCGCCGCCCTGCCCGCCCCACTGGACGGTGCGCACCCAGTCGGAGACGTAGGTGTCGTCCAGCCACGGGAACTTCAGCCGCACCCAGCCGCGTTGCGCGCCCCCCGGCTCCCGGACGTCGGTGACCACGGCGACGGCCAGGCCGGGCATCCGCGGCCCGCGCGGCACCGCGCCGCCCCCGGCGACGAGCCCCGCGAGGGAGCGGTCCGGCGCCGCGCTGACCACGACGGTCGTCCGGTAGCCGCGGAAGGGCTCCAGCAGGTGGCGCACCGCGGTGGCCGTGTAGCGGCCCGAGAAGGCGGCGCCGACGTTGCCCAGGGCGACCGGAACGCCCGCCCGCAGCTTCGGATTGCCCTCGACGACCACCTCCAGCTCGCCGAACCCGGCGGCCACCGAGGCGGCGACCGACCCGGCCGCGGCCGCCGTCTCCGCCTGCGTGCGGTACGGGGTGTCGGTGACGGTCATCCGCGCCTGCCCCGAGAAGGCGGCGGCCGCCGTCGACGGGCTCATCCCGGGCCGCACCGTCTCGCTGGCCACCGACGGCTCCGTGGCGACCAGGGCCTTCTTGGTGAGGACGTTCCAGCCGCGCACCTCGACGGTGTCCGCCCCGCCGCCGCCCGTCAGCACACCGCGCAGCTCCAGCAGGTTCCGGCCGTACTCCAGGACCAGCGGGTTCTGCGGAGCGGGCGTCGAGGGGGCCGGGGCCGAGGAGGCCTGCTCGGGCTTGACGAACTCCAGCAGCCCCTCGTCGTCCGCCCGCACCTGCGCACCGCTCTCCTGCGCCAGGTACTGGAGGAACTCCCAGTCCGAGACGTTGGCCTGCGACAGCTGCTCGTGGACGACGGGGAACGCGTCGACCCGGCCGCAACCGAGCCCGGCGCCCGCGGCGACCTGACGGACGATGTCCGCCGTCGACATGTTGCGGAACGCCTTCACCCGGCGCCCGCGCATCAGCCGGTGGGTGATGGCGGACGCCCGCACCACGGTGAACGAGCCGGTGGTGTCCACGTCCAGCTCCAGCGCCGTCACCTCGCCGGTGAACAGCCGCACCTGCGCGTTGCCCTGCACCGTCATCACGGAGACCCGCAGCCGGGTGCCGATGGTGACCCCGGTCGCGGAGAGGAAGGTGTGGTCCGCGTCGCGGAACATCAGCACGGCCGTGTCGGGCAGGCCCGTGCTCTCCTCGATGTCGCAGGAGACCAGCTGGGCCGCCCAGACCGGCGGCAGCGGGCCGGGCGCCTCGACGATCGGATCCGCGGCGAAGGAGCGGCCGCCGCGTGCCTCGGGAGTGGTCATGACCGCCCTCCTCGGGTGGGCTCGTCGATCCCCGGCACGATCAGTTCCACCCCGGGGACGAGCACCATCGGGTCGTCGATGTCGTTGGCCTCGGCGATGGTGCGCCAGGCCGTCGCGTCGCCGTACTCGCGCCAGGCCAGCAGCGGCAGGCTGTCGCCCGCGATCACCCGGTGGGTGCTGCGCGCCTCCATCGAGCCGGAGGTCGGGTTCTGGCCCGGCGTGTCGACACTGGCCTCGTCGATGGTGAACGAGCAGGTGGCCCGCAGCGGCTTGCCGTCGACGTCGAACAGCGAGTAGGTGACCTGAAGGCCGGTCAGCACGCCGTTGAACGACGTCGTCGACGACGTGCCCCAGTCCAGCCGGATCCACGGGCTCGCCGGCTTCTTGCGCGCCAGGCTGGCCGGAGTCGGCACACAGGCCGTCATCAGCTGCTCCACCGCCTTTTCCACGGAGTCGTCATGGGTCGCCGTCGCATCGAGGAACACCTCCATGGACAGCGAGCGGGGCCCGCTGCCGACGAACTCGGGCAGCGCGGACTCGGCGGCCATCCGGGACGGGGTGCGGCGCCACTCCGAGGACTTCCGCAGCACCAGGCTCGACGGGTTGAACTGAAGCGGGAGCCTCGCGATCACCCCGCCGGGCTGGGCGCCGACCGTCGCCGGCGGCTCCATGATGGCCAGTTGGGCCCGGGTGACACTCGCGGGGACGTCTGACATCCCGCACCTCCTTCCGTTCGTCGTCCGATGGGTGGCCTGCGCCGGGTGCGGCGCGCCGTCACGATGACGGGCGCAGCCCGGCGTGGGCGATCTCCAGGGACTCCATCGCCGCCTGCGAGTTCGCCGGGTCGAACGACGGGCCCTGCCAGCGGACGGGCACGATGCCGAGCACCTGCCAGCTGACGATGGGGCTCAGGTCGGGCCGCAGGGCCACGATTTCACCGTTCTTGGGCTGGACCCGCCGCACGGTCTCGTCCAGCCAGCGGGCGATCTTGACGGTGTCCGCGGTGACCGCGCGGGTGAGCGTGATGTTCGACCAGGTGATCCGGCCCGGCAACTGCCAGGAGAAGCCGTTGTTGCCGCCCTCGGCGTACTGGTGGATCTCGACCTCGGCGCCCAGCCCCGAGCACGTCGTGAACTCGCCCAGGTCGTTGCCGCCGATCGTGAGCTTGAAGAACACGCTCGTCGCGAAGATGTTGTCGGTCATTCCTGCCTCCGTCGCCCTGCCCACCTGCCACCTGCCACTGCCCGTCTGTCCGCCTCGCCCCGAGCGCTCAGCGACGGCCGTCGTACGGCCGCCCGGCGCGCTCCCTCCCCCTGCGCAACTCCGCGCGCAGCAGCCGTCCGACGGGCTCGATCAGGCGTCGGGCCAGTTCGTCGAGGTCGGCCCCCGACGTGGGCCCGGTCGACGATCCGCCGCCCGGCTGAGCGGGCGGGGCCGCGGTCGGCGGCGGGGACGAGGCGGTGGTCTGGACGGTCACCGGAGTGCGGGCCGGTACGGCGGTCAACGGCACCCCGTGCAACCCCGCCTGCTCCGCCACCCGTTGCAGCACCCGGGCGGTATCCGTCGAAGGCCGCGCCGGCCCGGACGGCCCTGAGGACGAGCCCGCGCCGGC
>NZ_JBHWIR010000324.1:0-4894 GCF_042731835.1 Kitasatospora sp. NPDC059817
GGGGGGGGGGGGGGGGGGGGGGGGGGGGGGGGGGGCGGGGGCGGGGTGGGGGGGCCGGGCGGGGGGGGGGGGGGGGGGCGTGGGCCGCGCGCCGGGGCCCCGGCCGCCGTGCGGGTCGGATCGGGTCAGGCCAGGAGCTTGTCCTTGGCCTTCTGGTACTCCTCCTCGGAGATGGCGCCCTTCTCCTTCAGGTCCGCCAGTCTCGCCAGGTCGTCGACGTGGCTGCCGCCGCCCCCGGGGGCGCCGGTTCCGGCCGCCTCCCGGATGTAGGCCTTGACGGCGGCCTCGCTCTGCCGGACCTGGGCGGCGTCCCGCTCGCTCATCGACTTCCCGCGGGCGATCACGTAGGCCAGCACACCGATCAGCGGCAGCACGATCACCAGGAGCAGCCAGCCGGCTTTGGCCCAGCCGCCCAGGTCGTGGCTGCGGAAGATGTCCGTGATGATCTTGAACAGCAGGAAGAACCAGAGGATCCAGAGGAACAGCTCCAGCATCGTCCAGAAGATGTTGAGCACCGGGTAGTCCACGGCCAGCATGTTGGTGTCCATGGCCGAGTCATATCACCGTAAAACGGACAATGCTCTCTGTTGTTCGGCCGTTCCAGTGGTCTTCCGGCCCAGCGGGAATATCTCGGAGAGGGGGCTCGGAGCGGGGGGCTCGGAGGGGCGGGGGATCAGCCCCGCCCGGCCCGCCGCCGCAGCTCCACGGCCAGCCCGATCAGCTCGCCCCACCAGGCGTCGTGCCCGGCCAGCAGCAGCCGCTGCGCCTCGCCCGCCGGCACCGCCCGTACCTCGACCACCTGCTCGCCGTCCGCCGGGTTGGTCGGCGCCGAGTCCACCGCGACCTCCGCCCAGCCCCACAGCCACGCCTTCTCCGGGTGCGGCTGCCACGGCCGGTACGGCGTCGGGTCCTCGGTGCGGCAGCGGTGCGCGCCGAGCCAGTCCGGCTCGCCGAGCAGCCGGGCGCCGGCCTCCTCGCGCAGCTCGCGCGCCAGGCAGGTGGCGATGCTCTCGTCCTGCTCCCGGGTGCCGCCGGGCAGGAACCAGTGGTCCCGGTCGTCCCGGCAGAGGACCACCTTGTCGTCCGCGAAGCCCACCAGGTGGATGTTGGTCACCAGCTCGTCCGGCGGCAGCACGGTGGAGAACAGCGCGTCGTACCGGCCCCAGGTCCAGTACTGCGGGGCGTGCAACGCGGGGAAGAGGGTGGCGAGTTCGGCGGATCTGTCGTCGGTGTCCGCCTGGTGCGTGGTGTCAGTCATTCGGTGATCGTAGTGCCGGCCGGGAAACGCCGGGGGGCGCTCGGATGGACGAGTGTGATGTCCGAGGTGGAGATGGCCCGCGGCCGTCGGCGGGCGGCCTCGACCGGCTCGCCGACCCAACTCCCCAGCGAGATCTCGGCGGTGATGCCGGGCCCGAAACCGGCGATCAGGCCGGTGGTGCCGTCGGCCACGCCGCCGTCGGCGAACAGCCGGGCGAGCGCGTCGAAGACGACGGCGCTGGCGATGTTGCCGCGCTCGGTCAGCGTCGCGCGGCTGTACCGGAAGGTGGCCGGCTCCAGGTTGAGGAAGTGGCAGAGGTCGTCGAGGATGCGCGGGCCGCCGGCGTGCACGATGTAGAAGCCCAACCCGGAGACGTCCCAGCCGTGTTCGACGGCCAGGCCGCGCAGCGCCGGGGCGAGCATCTCCATGGTGCCGGGCACCCGCTTGTCCAGCTGGAAGTGGAAGCCGGTGTCCTTGACCCCGTAGGAGATCCAGTTCTCGGTGTCCGGGACGAGGTGCGAGCCGTTGCGCTCGACGTGCACGCCGGTGCCGCCGTGTCCGCGCATCACCACGGCGGCGACGGCGTCCCCGAACAGGCCGTTGGAGAGCAGTGAGCCGACGCCGAGGTCGGTCGGCTGGTAGCAGAGCGAGCAGAACTCGCAGGACACGATCAGCACGTTGGCGCCCGGGTAGGCGCGGCAGAAGTCGTGCGCGCGGTTGACGGCGGCGCCGCCGGCCGCGCAGCCGAGCTGGGCGATCGGCATCTGGCGGGTGTCGGAGCGGAAGCCCAGGGCGTTGATCAGCCAGGCGGTCAGCGACGGCATCATGAAGCCGGTGCAGGACACGTAGATGATCAGGTCGATGTCCCGGGCGCCCAACTCGGCGTGCCCCAGGGCCCGTTCGACCACCTCGGGGACGCGGAGCTTGGCCTCCCGCTCGTAGACCTCGTTGCGCGCGGTGAAGCCCGGGTGGGTGAGGGTCTGCTCGATCGGCTGGACCAGGTGCCTGGTCCGCACCCCGGTGTTCTCGATCAGCCGCAGGGCGAGGCCGAGTTGGGGGTGGCCGGCGTGCAGGCTGCGGGCGAGGTCGAGGGTCTGGTCGAGGGTGATGACGTTCTCGGGTACGGCGATGGCCGGGCGGCAGAGTGTTGCCATGGTGCGGGTCTCCCCTGGGTGGCCTGGCCGGGCGGGCTGGTGAGCGGCCCGGGCAGGCGGCCTACGGATGCGTCGGACGGGCGCCGCGCGGTGCTCCGTGGCGGAGCCGGTGGCGCGGGGAGGAGGTCACCAGGCGAGCGGCAGGGTGCGGGGGTAGCGCCAGATCGACCCGGTGTGCCAGTCGAGTTCGGACGGCGGGACGGCGAGCCGCAGGCCGGGGAAGCGCCGCAGCAGGGTGCCGATGGCGACCTGGAGCTCCATCCGGGCCAGGTGCGCGCCGGGGCAGTGGTGCTGGCCGTGGCCGAAGGCCATGTGGGTGGGGGCGCCGCGGTCGAGGTCGAGTTCGTCGGGGCGCTCGTACATCGCCGGGTCGCGGTTGGCGGCGAGGTAGGAGACGTGGACGGCCTCGCCGGCCCGGATCAGCACGCCGCCCAGCTCGACGTCCTCGGTGGCGACCCGGGCGATGCCGACGCCCTGGCGGAACGGGATGAAGCGCAGCAGCTCCTCCAGCCCGCGCGGCAGCAGGTCGGGCTGGGCGCGCAGCTTGGCGAGCTGTTCGGGGTGGGTGAGCAGGGTGTAGGTGATGTTGCTGAGCTGGTAGGTGCTGGTGTCGTGGCCGGTGACCAGCAGGACCATCGCCATGACGGCCAGCTCCTGGTCGTCCAGCAGTTCGTCGCCGTCGCGGGCGGTGGCGAGGGCGCTGATCAGGTCCTCGCCGGGGTGGGCGCGGCGGGCGGCGGTCAGCTCGGTGAAGTAGCCGCGCAGCGCGGCCTTGGCGGCTTCCTGGCCGGCCCGGCTGCCGGGGCCCATCGTCATCATGGCGACGGCGTGGCCGCGCAGTTCGGCGCGGTCCTGCTCGGGGATGTCCAGCAGCTCGCAGATGGTGGTGAGCGGGAGCCGGCTGGAGAGGAAGTGCACCAGGTCGGCGGGGGAGCCGTGTTCGGCCATCTCGTCGAGGTAGCTGTCGACGATCCGCTGGGTGGCCGGGCGCATCCGCTCGACCTGGCGGTTGGTGAAGCCCTGGGCGACGAGGCGGCGCAGCCGGTTGTGGCCCGGCGGGTCCATCAGGTTGATCGCCTCGGCCTGGGCGATCGGGGCGGGCGTCATCCGGGGCAGGTCGCGCCCGATGCCGGCGGCGCGGCTGAACCGCCGGTCGGTGGTGACGATCCGGACGTCCTCGTAGCGGGTGGCGAGCCAGGCCTCGCCCTCGCCGTGCGGCAGCCGGATCCTGGCGATCGGGGCCTCGGTGAGCAGCCGCTTGAGGAGCGGGTCGAACTCCAGGCCGTCGGTGTGGTTGAAGGGGCAGTCCCACACGGGGGCGGAGGTAGTCACGGGCCTGTCCAAATGTCTTGAAAATGCCGCCCGAACGGTCATTTCTCGTTCGGGCGCGGACAGAGAGATGTTCCCCCATGAACTGGCAAAAATGTGAATCGGACCGGGAGTTAGCTCTAACGAGTTAGATAGATGATTGTCATGCGAATCAAGGGAGTTGAATGAATGTCAGCTGGCACCGCCTCCGGGTGAGACCAGCCCGGTCTCGTACGCGAGGACGACCGCCTGGGCCCGGTCGCGCAGGTCGAGCTTGGCGAAGATCCGGGCGACGTGCGTCTTCACCGTCGACTCGCTGAGTGTCAGTTCCACCGCCAACTCGCTGTTGGACAGCCCGCGTCCGAGCAGCGCCAGCACCTCCGCCTCGCGCGGGGTGAGCGGGGCGAGGTTGCGGTGCAGCGGCGGGCCGTCGGCGCCGGGGGCGGGGCGCGGGGCGCCGGCCGCGAAGCGTTCGACCAGCCGCCGGGTGATCGAGGGGGCGAGCAGGGCGTCCCCGGTGTCCACCAGGCGCACGGCGGCGGCGAGATGGGCGGAGGTGACGTCCTTGAGCAGGAAGCCGCTGGCCCCGGCGGCGAGGGCGGCGTAGACGTAGTGGTCGAGGTCGAAGGTGGTCAGCATGATCACCCGGCAGCCGGGCGCCCGGGCGAGGATCCGGCGGGCGGCTTCCAGGCCGTCCATGCCGGGCATCCGGATGTCCAGCAGCGCGACGTCCGGCCGGTGCGCGACGGCGGCCGCCACCGCCTCGGCGCCGTCGGCGGCCTCGGCGACCACGTCGATGCCGCGCGCGGTGAGGATCATCCGGAAGCCGGTGCGGACGAGTTCCTGGTCGTCGGCGATCACCACCCGGGGGCGGCGCTCCCGCTCCGGCTGCTGCTCCGGCCCCCGCTGCACCTTGGCCCCGGTCACGGCCGGTCCAGCGGGATGCGGGCGCGGACCCGGTAGCCGCCGCCGAGCCGGCGCCGGGCGTCGAGGTCGCCGCCGTACACGGCGACGCGCTCGCGCAGGCCGAGCAGCCCGCGCCCGGCGCCGTCGGCCGGCCGGGCGGGCGGCGCGGGCACGGCGTCTGCGGGTTGCGGGGGGGCGGCGGGGGGGGCCGCCCGCACGCGCGGGGCGCTGTGTTTCTCTTGCCCCCGCCTGTGGTGGTGAGCGGTGC
>NZ_JBHWIR010000325.1:0-4867 GCF_042731835.1 Kitasatospora sp. NPDC059817
GGGGGCCCAAACCCCGGGGGGGGCGGGCCCCCCCCGTGCCCGGGGGGGGGGGGCTCGGGCTATTTGCGCGGGGGGGGGGGGGGGGGGGGGGGGGGGGCGCGGGGGGCCCCCCCCCTTCGTGCTGCTGGTGGATCCCGGCGTCGCCGATCCCGACCGGGTCCACGCCGGGAAGAGGCCCGTCTGGGCCTACGCGCACGTGCCCAACGGGTACGCGGCGGACCCCACCGGCTCCGTCACGGCACAGATCGAGAAGTACGCGCCCGGGTTCAGCGAGACGGTCCTCGCCGCCAGGAGCACCAACGGCGTCCAGTACGAGGCGTACAACCCCAACTACGTCGGCGGGGACATCGGCGCCGGGGCCCTGACCCTCGGCCAGCTGCTCATGCGCCCGACCCTCCGGTGGAACCCGTACGCGACCCCGCTGCCCGGCGTCTACCTGTGCTCCGCGTCCACCCCACCCGGTCCGGGCGTCCACGGCATGAGCGGCTACCTCGCCGCCGTCTCCGCGCTCCGCCGGGAGTTCGGCATCGCCGCGCCGCCCTCGCTCGGGCCCCGTCCGGCATCTTTGCGATGTGAACCGTGACGGCGGCGTCATCGATCGGAGAGGCTGCTCGGTAAGGGTGGTGGCGGCGGGTCCGCCCCGTGGAACCCCTGGCGCCTTTGGAGGAGACCGATGTCCGCACCTGTTCAGCACCACCGGTTCGCCGTCGACGAGGACGGCAACGACCTGGGGTACGCCCTGTCGTTGCCGGACGGGTACGACGAGGGCCCCGGGCCGTGGCCGCTGCTGCTGTTCCTGCACGGCGCCATGGAGCGCGGCGAGGATCTGGCGGCGCTCGCCGTGCACGGGCCGGTGCGGCAGATCGCCGCCGGGGCGAAGCTGCCGTTCGTGGTGGTGGCCCCGCAGTGCCCGGCGCACAGCTCGTGGGTCGCGGAGGTGAGCGCGCTGGCGGCCCTGGTCGAGGACGTGGCGCGGACGTACCGGATCGACCCGGACCGGCGGTACGTGACCGGGCTGAGCATGGGCGGCACCGGCACGTGGGCGCTCGCCGCCCGGTACCCGCGCCGGTTCGCCGCCGCCGTGCCGATCTGCGGGTCCGGGCTGAGGGAGGCGGCGCCGCGCCTCGCCGCCCTCCCGGTGTGGGCCTTCCACGGCGGGGAGGACGACGTCGTCCCGGTCGCCCACACCGAGCGGGTGGTCGAGGCGCTGCGGGAGGCGGGCGGTCCGGTGCGGTTCACCCGCTACCCGGGGGTCGGCCACGACTCCTGGACGCGGACGTACGACGACCCCGAGGTCTACGCCTGGCTGCTCGCCCAGTCCCGCCGGTCCCGCAGCGCGGGCTGAGAACGCCGACGGGCCCGGCGGACGCTACTGCTGGGGGCCGGTCGCCTGGCGGGAGCCGGTCCGGGGGCGCGTGGGGTGCGGGACGGACGCGGGCAGGGCGTGCCCGGTGCGGTCGTCGGTGTGCCAGGACTGCGACTGGAAGGCCAGGAACACCGCCGCCCACCGGCTCTCCGCCGGCAGGTGGATGAGCAGCGCGCCGTCCTGGTAGACGCCGTCGTCCGTCCGGAACCGCCCGCTGTTGCCCTGGTTCATGTGCACGTCGTGCACGCCGTTGCCGGGCAGGAAGCCGAACACCTTGTCCGGGACGCCGGGTTCGGGCCCGAAGCGCTGCCCGAAGACGTACACCGCGGCCGCCGGGTCGGCGATCGCCCGCTGGACGTGCTGGTCGAGCATGTCGGCGAGGTCGTTGTCCGGGCCCGGGAGGTCGGGCGGCAGGACGCGCATCGCCGCGGGGTCGAACAGGTGCCCGCGGACGAAGTCCAGGCTCGCCGTGCCCGGCCGGGACGGCAGCGGGTTCCAGCCGCTGCCGGTCGGCGGGAGGAGACCGGTGACGGGGTGCCGGAAGTCCTCGACCGCGAGGTAGCGCAGGTCCGCGGGGGCCTGCTGGGAGAGGACGTTGACCGCCGCGCGGTAGTCGGTGCCCCCGGCGTCGCGCAGGTGGATCTGGTAGTGCGGGGTGTCGGTGGCGCCCTCGCGGCGCCGGTCGACGGCGGTGGCGGCGAGCACGCCGTAGTCGCTGATCGGCATGGGTGTGGTTCCTCGGTTCCCTGGCTGCTGGTCCTGGTGCCTCGCCGGCCGGTCGGCCGGGGTCCCTCCGTTATCGCGCACACCGCCGACCGGGGGCTGTGGAATCCGCAGTTGTTCATCTGCCGTCCCCCGAACGGGCTTTCGCGCCGCAGAACGTTGACGTCGGGGCGCCGTCGTCCGGGGACTGGACGAGGGCTGGATGAGGACCGGACGAGGACTGGACGAGGGCGGGACGAGGGCCGGACGAGGGCGGGCCGGTCAGTCGGCCGGTGCCGGCCTGCCCCGGCCGGGCAGGGCGTGGAAGCGTCTCGACCGCCCCCGGAGCAGCTCGCCGGTGACGAAGGCCGTCACCGCGGCGACGATCAGCAGCGGCATCGCATCGGCGGCCTGGCCGCCCAGCAGCGCCGTCGCCAGCACCGTGCTGGTGACCGGAAGCCGGGTGACGGCCGCGCCGGAGGCGGCCAGTCCGACGGCCAGCGCGGGCGCGGTGCCGAAGCCGGGCAGCGGCGCGCAGGCCGCCCCGAGCGCGGCACCGATCAGGATCGCCGGGAAGATCGGGCCGCCGCGCAGACTGCCCAGGGCGATCCCCCAGCCGACCGCCTTGCACAGCACCAGGGCGAGCAGCGCGCCGATCGACCAGGCCGCCGGGTCGGCCGCCAGCGCGCCCAGGGTGGCCTGCCCGGAGAGCGCGGCCTCCTCCGGTGAGCGACCGGTGAGCAGCGCGTACGCCGCGAGGCAGGCCCCGACGGCGATCGCGCACAGCACCGTCCGAACGGCGGTCCGACGAGCGGTCGGCACCGGCCGGGGGCCCGCCGGATCGCCCGTGGTGAAGGCCTTGACCCGCCGGCCGAGGGCCTGCCCGGCCACGCAGACCACGGCGATCACCACCGCCAGCGGGACGCCCCAGAGGAAGTCGCCCAGGTCCGGGACGCCGCTCTCGGGCACCCGCGGCAGCGAGAGCGCGCCGATCGACAGCCCGGTCCAGTGGCCGAAGCCGGTGAAGACCAGCGCACCGACCCCGCTGGCCAGCAGGCAGGGCAGGATCAGAGCGATCAGCCGCGGGCCGCCCAGCCCGGCCGCCTCGATCATCATCACGCCCGCCACCAGCGGGCTGCCGAAGATGGTGGAGATCGCCGCCGCCGCCCCGGCTGTGCCCAACACCGGTACCAGGTCAGGGCGTTGGGCCCGCCTGGCGGACCGGACGGCGAGCAGCGCGAGGCCGCCGCCGATCGCCATCAGCGGCGCCTCCGGGCCGAGCACCGCGCCGAGCGGCAGGCAGGCGAGCGCGGCCAGCACCACGCCGGGGACGGCGCCCGGCGGGGTGGGCGGGCCGCCCAACCCGTCCACCGGGACGTGGCCGCCGCGCCCGGGCAACCGGGTGACCACGGGGGCGAGCAGCAGGCCGGCCAGCAGCAGCGCGGGCAGCGGCCACCACCAGGGGGCGCGGTCGAAGCCGGCGGCGACCGGCAGGCTCTCCCAGACCCAGTGCTGGAGTTGGTGCTCCAGGCCGACGAAGCCGAAGGCGACCAGCGAGACCGGGGCACCGATCAGGGTGGCGACCAGCAGCAGGCCGAGGTAGCCCTTGCCGAGCAGCACCTGGCGCAGGGTGGGGCCACCGTTCTGCTGCTGGGGCGTCCCCGGCATCGCCGCTCCTTCGCGCTCCCGGGGCGCGCGGCCCCCGTCCTGCGACCGAGTCTCGCCCGGGGCCGGGCGGCCCGCACGGCGTGCGACCCGTCAGCCGGGCGCCGGACGAGCGGAGTTGCGCCGTTCAGGTGAGAGCGCTCTCCGGGGCGGCTGGCGACCGGAGCGGGTGGGCGTCGACGGCGGCCGGAGCCAACAGCGGGCGGTCAGAGCCGGCGGGCGTCGCCGAGCGCGCTCTCGATGCCCTGGACCATCCGCCACAGCGGCGCCCGGCGGCTGGCGACCAGCACCACCACATCGTCCGCCCCGGACTCCGCGGGCTCCCCGGACCCCCCGGACTCCCCGCCCGGGCGGTCGTTCCAGGTGCCGGTGACGAAGGCCATCGCCGCGTCGACCTCGACCACCCAGTCGCTCTCGCCGCCCGAGCGCAGCCAGGTGCGCAGGGCGTGGTTGTGCGCGGCGACGACGGCGGCGGCGGTCACGTCGGCGCGCAGCGGGCCGTCCGGGCGGTCGGCGAACCGGCCGCGCAGGTAGGCCGCGAGCGTGTGCTCGTAGCGCCAGACCACGGAGAGCTCGTACGCCCGCAGGCCGGGGACCTTGCGGGTGAGGCGGTAGCGCTGGACGGAGAAGGAGGGCTGTTCGGCGTACATCCGCAGGACGAGCCGGGCCGCGTCGCAGGCGTGCTTGACCGGGTCCTCCTCGCCGGTGCCGGACTCCAGGAACTCCGTCATCTCGGCGAGGCTGCGCTCGTGGTCCGGGAAGACCACGTCCTCCTTGGCCGGGAAGTAGCGGAAGAAGGAGCGCCGGCCGACCCCGGCGAGCGAGACGATGTCGTCGATGGTGGTCTGCTCGAAGCCGCGTTCCAGGAAGAGCTCGAAGGCCGCGGCGACGAGCGCCTCGCGCATCGCCGGCTTGGCGGGCCCGTCGTTCATGGGCAGGTCCTGCTCTTCCTTCTCGCTCATTCCCGGAACATAGCATCGGCCCCGAACGGCCGGACCGGGTGCTCGGCCCGGCCGTCGGTGCACCTCGGAGAGGCTGTTACGGCAGGTTGCGGGCCATGACGATGCGCTGGACCTGGTTGGTCCCCTCGTAGATCTGGGTGATCTTCGCGTCCCGCATCATCCGCTCCACCGG
>NZ_JBHWIR010000326.1:0-4846 GCF_042731835.1 Kitasatospora sp. NPDC059817
CTATAATTATTTATCTCCTCTCCCCCCCCGCCGGTCACGGGGCCGGGTGTGGGCCCCCCCCGCCCGGGGGGGGGCCCCGACCTCGGTCAGCGCGGGCTTCGGCCAGGCCGCGTCGCGAGTCATTGTCAAGACCTGTGGACGAGGCAGCTGTCTCGGTCCCGTGGGGTGGCGGGTGGTGGGTGGAGGGAAGATGACTTGAGTCTCCACCAGGGGGAGACGTGAGGGTGGGGGCATGGACGGCGACGGACTTTTCACGATAGGGGCTTTGGCCCGTAGGACCGGACTGACGGTCAAGACCATACGGTTCTACTCCGACATCGGGATCGTGCCGTCGACTGACCGAAGCCCGGCTGGCTACCGGCTCTACGACCTCACTGCGCTCGCACGCCTGGATCTGGTGCGCACTCTTCGCGACCTGGGCCTGGAACTTGCCGTCATTCGGCAGGTGCTGGACCGGGAGGTCTCGGTGTCCGCGGTCGCGGCGGCCCACGCCGACGCACTGGAGGTGCAGATCCGCACCCTCCGGCTGCGACGCGCGGTGCTGCGGGCGGTGGCCAAACGGGGCTCTACTCCCAAGGAGATGGACCTCATGCACAAACTCGCGAAGCTCTCCGACGACGAACGCCGACGCCTCGTCAACGACTTCATCGACGACGCCTTCGGCGGTCTCGAAGCCAACCCCGACTTCGTGGCCCTGATGCGCTCGGCCATGCCCGAACTGCCCGACGACCCCGAGCCCGAGCAGGTCGACGCCTGGGTCGAACTCGCCGAACTCACCCAGGACCCGGACTTCCGCGCCTCCGTGCGACGGATGGCCCAGCACCAGGCGAACGAGCGTGCCCAGGGCGACACCACCGGCCTGCACCAGGAGCTCACCGAAGCCGTCCGCGACCGGGTCGGCGACGCCCTCGACGCCGGCATCGCCCCGGCCTCCGCCGAGGCTGTACCCATCGTCGGTGACCTGACCGCCCGCTATGCCCAAGTCTTCAACCGTGCGGACGACGGCGAGCTGCGCGAGTGGTTGCTGACGCGTCTGGAGACGGCCAACGATCCTCGGGCGGAACGCTACTGGCACCTCCTTACCGTGATCAACGCATGGCCCGCCCCGCCGAGCCTTGCGCCCGTGTTCGCCTGGCTCATCGCAGCCCTGCGCGCCGGGACCAGCAGCCCCACCACCGTGTAACCTCCCGCCCGGCCCTCGCAGCCCCTGATCAGGCGGCGAGGGCCTCGGCACGTTCGACGAGCAGGCCGCGGTCGAAGCGAGCGCCGGCGCGGACGAGCGCGACCAGGTGGGCGCCGTTGACGGCGCGCCACCGGGCCTGGGCGGACTCGACCAGCTTGAACACCATCGCGAGTCGGTCCACGCCTCGGACGATTCGCGGTGGCCGTCGGCCATGGCCGCCACGTTCAGGGCCGCAGTCCGAACCGTCACCGGCCGCATTCCGGAACGTCGATCGCCCTGCAGTCGTATGCGTCGGCCCGAGGCGCTGGGCGTCCGCATCCGACCACGGTGGACGGCTTGGGCCAAGGCCGGTTCAGGCCAGCACAGAACCCTAGTTGGGCCACTGGTCGGCGGGCAGGATCGTACCCAACGGCAGCGACACGCAGCCGAAAGGAACCGGGGCAGCGTCACCGCGGGACGCACCGGATCCGGGCCACTCCCTGTTGCGCGTGAGTCCCGAAGGAGCCCTGCCATGATCCGCACCCGCATCGCGAAGACCGCCGCGGTCGCCGCCCTCGTCACCCCGCTCGTCACCGCCACCTCGCTCGTCACCGCCACCCTGCTTCCGACGCCGCCCCTGGTGAGCATCGACACCATGGGCCGGCAGTAGCAGCCCACTTCGGGCCCACCCGCACGTCACCGGCCCGGGCGCCGCGCCCGTCGCCGCGATGGCGCCGTGCGGCCGGGGCGGTCGCCGAACCGGGGCCGTCGCCGAACCGGGGCGTTCTCACTCTGCTCTCACGTGTTGCGCGCTGGGCTTGTCCATGCCCTGTCCGGCGCACGGTCGAAGGCGAATTCCCTCAGTGCCCTCGCGACCTGTCGTGGCCCAGGTCTCTGGCGACGACACATCCGACCTGCGAACGAAGGAAACGTTTCACCATGAAGAGGACTGTGCGCAACGCCCTGCAACTTCTCGCGGTGAGTGCGGTCCTGGCCGGCGGGATGATGATTGCGACGAGCCCCGCGCACGCGACCCTGCCCGATGTGTCCTGCGGCACGGTCACCTCCGCCGACACCACCGCCGCCGCCCAACTGAACCAACAGCTCACCGGCAGCCTGCGGAACGCGATGAACGCGTACCGGATGTCCTGCGCCCGGGCCATCGTCAACACCGTGCGGGCCAACGGCTTACCGCAGCAGGCCGAGGTCATCGCGATCACCACGGCGATTGTGGAATCCACCCTGCGGAACAACCCGAACATGGAGGACCACGACAGTGTCGGCCTGTTCCAGCAGCGGGCCTCGTGGGGCACCACCGCGCAGCGGCTCGACCCGGCGACGACGACCCGCAAGTTCATCAGCGCGATGCTCTCGACGTATCCGAACAACACGTGGCAGAGCAAGTCGATCGGCGAGGTCTGCCAAGGCGTCCAGCAGTCGGCCTATCCCAGCCTCTACCAGGGGCAGGCGGCCGACGCGCAGAAGATCGTCAACGCCATCGGCCAGAGCCCCGCTACTCCGGTGGGGATGACGGGTTTTGCGTCGGCCGACTTCAATGGTGACGGGAAGACCGATCTGGCGGCGGTGGATGCGGCGACGGGGAAGATGTACCTGTACCCGGGTACCGGTGTCGGTACGTTCGGTGAGCGGAGTCTGATCGGTACCGGTTGGGACACGGTCAGCAATGTGACGCCGGGTGACTTCAACGGCGATGGGAAGGTCGATCTCGCCGCGGTGAACACCGCCAACGGGAATCTGTACGTCTATCCGGGCAATGGCGCCGGCGCGTTCGGCACGCCGTGGTTGGCGGGCACCGGCTGGAACAACCTGGACCATCTCATCGGCGGCGACTTCAACGGTGACGGGAAGTCGGATATCGCCGCGGTCGGTACTGCTGACGGGAATCTGTACGTCTATCCGGGTAACGGTGCCGGTTCCTTCGCAGCGCCGATCAACGCCGGTACCGGTTGGAACACCGTGGGTAAATTCGCGAGCGGTGACTTCAACGGTGACGGGAAGTCGGACATCGCCGCGGTAGGCACCGCTGACGGGAATCTGTACATCTATCCGGGCAACGGCGCCGGTTCGTTCGCAGCCCCGATCAACGCCGGTACCGGCTGGAACATCATGCGCGACCTCATCGGCGGCGACTTCAACGCCGACGGGAAGTCGGACATCGCAGCCGTCCAGGCTCCCCAAGGATCCACCGGTGACATGTACTTCTACCCCGGCACCGGCCAGAACACCTTCGGCAACCGCACCAACATCGGCACCGGCTGGTAGCCGCCCCCCAATTCAGTAGCCGACACACACCATTGACCAGATCGAGGTAGACAGCCATGCCCAAGAACAGCCGTTTCCGCCGCGCGTCCGTTCTCGTTCCGTTAATCGCCGCCATGGCCGCCGTGGGCCTGACCGCGCCGCCCGCCCAGGCCGGCTCCTCCCTCGGAGGCCCCGTCAACCGATCCGAGATCCTGCAGCGCGCCCAGTACTGGGACGCCCAGAACGTCCAGTACAACCAGGGCGCGACGTACGGGGACGGCGACGGCCACACCTACCGCACCGACTGTTCAGGGTTCATCTCGATGGCTTGGCACCTGTCGGCCACCGGGCTCGGCTCGCCGACCACCAATACCCTCGACAGCCGATCGCTGAGTACGCGCATCAACAAGAGCGAACTCCGCCCCGGCGACGCGCTGGACAACATCAGCGACCACGTCGTGCTCTTCGTGAGGTGGAACAACCAGGCGACCGGGGACTTCACCTACATCCACCAGTCGAACCCGAGGACCGACGTGACCTATGGGAACGGGAACGTCTACAGCGGAAACATCTCGAGCTACCCGGCAAGCAGCTACGTGGCCCTCCGTCTCAACAAGGTCGTTGAGGACAACACCACGCCTCCGCCGGCGACTCCGGTGGGGATGACGGGTTTTGCGTCGGCTGACTTCAATGGTGACGGGAAGACCGATCTGGCGGCGGTGGATGCGGCGACGGGGAAGATGTACCTGTACCCGGGTACCGGTGTCGGTACGTTCGGTGAGCGGAGTCTGATCGGCACCGGTTGGGACACGGTCAGCAATGTGACGCCGGGTGACTTCAACGGCGATGGGAAGGTCGACCTCGCCGCAGTGAACACCGCCAACGGGAATCTGTACGTCTATCCGGGCAATGGCGCCGGCGCGTTCGGCACGCCGTGGTTGGCGGGCACCGGCTGGAACAACCTGGACCACCTCATCGGTGGCGACTTCAACGGTGACGGGAAGTCGGATATCGCCGCGGTCGGTACTGCTGACGGGAATCTGTACGTCTATCCGGGTAACGGTGCCGGCTCTTTCGCGGCCCCGATCAACGCCGGTACCGGCTGGAACACCGTGGGTAAATTCGCGAGCGGTGACTTCAACGGTGACGGGAAGTCGGACATCGCCGCGGTCGGTACTGCTGACGGGAATCTGTACATCTACCCGGGCAACGGTGCCGGTTCCTTCGCAGCGCCGATCAACGCCGGTACCGGCTGGAACATCATGCGCGACCTCATCGGCGGCGACTTCAACGCCGACGGCAGGACGGACATCGCTGCCGTCCAGGCTCCCCAAGGATCCACCGGTGACATGTACTTCTACCCTGGCACCGGCCAGAGCACCTTCGGCAACCGCACCAACATCGGCACCGACTGGTAGACCC
>NZ_JBHWIR010000327.1:0-4824 GCF_042731835.1 Kitasatospora sp. NPDC059817
CTGCCCGGGGAGGCGCAGGCTCCCCCGTGGAGCGGGGACCACCACCGCCGGTCCGCCAGGGGCACGGACTGGAAGAAGTGCCCGGCCCCGACCAGCGAACCCTCCTACTACTGCTTCTACGCCGACAAGAACTGGGGTGGCAGGAGGCTGCAGTTCAACCTCTTCCACGAGGACAAGCCGGTGTACTTCGCCGACTACGGGTTCCGCGACCAGACCAGTAGCTGGGTCAACACCGCCCGCGGCCTGGAGGTGATCGTGGACAACGACCCGGGCGACGGCCAGTGGCAGATGCTCTGGAAGGAGCCGCCGGAGTCCCTGTCCGCGTCGGTCGGCTTCGACAACGCGGCCGACCGTTTCTGGGCGGTTCGTCAGTAGCCCTACCGGGCACCGGCCGAGGCGGGAGGGGAGATCGTGCCCGCGGTGACCGGCTCCGGCGTGACCGTGATGTAGGTCGGGGCCGGAGCGGTCTCCCGGGCACGGGCCGTGTACCAGCCGGCGCCGAACGCGAGGATTCCGATCAGGAGGCCTGCGAGGGCCATGGTGACGTACTGCTGCTTCATGACCCCAAGGGTAGAGCGCTCGTGGTCAACTCCCGTGCCGCCACGGCACGATGGGCCCCCCGGCGCGGGCCCAACCCGGGGGGGGCGGGGGGGGCCACACACACCCGGGGCGCCCCCCGGGGGGGCGGGCCCGGGCCCGCCCGCCGGGGGGCGGGGTGGGTGTGTTGTCTGTGGCCCAACCCCCCCGTCGGTGTCCGCGGGCGCGCAACCCCCCGCCCCCCCCCCCCCAGCGCGCCCCCCCCCCCCCAACAACTACGCTTGACGCGAGAGGGGCCCATCATTCCGCGGGAGCCTCCGCCGGGGAGGAAGGCCGCTGCCCGAAGGCGGGTGACCGGGTGATCCGGCGAACCTACGCGGTCAGCGCCGCCGCCTCCGGGGCCGGTTCGCGGCCGCCCGGAGTCCACGAGCGCCGGAACTCCCCGATGGTGGCCCGGAGTACGACTATCAGCGCCAGCAGCATCAGCACGCCGTTGGCCGGCATCGACAGGTACGGCGACACGCTGGGGGCGATGAACTTGAGGTAACTGCCGAAGGACGACAGCTGGACCAGGACCGGCACGTACCAGAGCCGCCGGGGCAGTTGGAAGGCGATGATCACGCTGATCACGTCCGCGACGTAGAAGTAGCGCTCGTGCATGGACGGCAGCAGGAACGGCACCGCGATCGCGAAGACGGCGGCCAGCAGCAGGATCCCCGTGTCCGTGAGTTTGGGCCGTCCCTCCTGTACCGCCGGTGCCTCCCGCCCGTCCCCGTTCTTCAGCGCCGTTGCCCCGCCGGCGCGGCGGATGGCCCAGACCGCCAGCCCGATCAGCACCAGCACCAGCGCGCCCGCGACCAGCACACCTGCGTGCCGTACGGGGTCCTGTTCCTCGTACGGCACCGAGACGAACTGGTAGACCGACGGCGCGTTGAGCGTGAGGTCCTTGTACGTGTCCGGCTGCCGGGCGTACACCGTCAGCAGCTGCCACGGGTCGGAGCCGAGCAGGACGGCGGGGATGTCGAGCGCCACGTACACCGCCGGAAGGGCCAGCAGGCTTCGCCACGGGATCCGTCGCGCCAGCACCAGGACGAGCAGGAGCGGGAACAGGAAGATCGCCTGGAGCTTGAACGCCAGCGCGATCCCGAAGAACGAGCAGGCCCACCAGGGCCGGTCGCGCAGGATGTGGTAGACGCCGCCGACCAGGAAGGTCGTGAAGATCGCGTCGGCCTGGCCCCACCAGCCGCTGTTGGTCACGACGGTGGGGAGGAAGAGGACGATCACCGCCGCGCCGAGGGCCCGCCAGGGCTGCTGCGGTGACCGTAGGGAGACGATGCGGAACGTGTAGTACGCCAGCGCCAGGTCGAACAGGATCGAGATGCACTTGATCCCCGTCAGCGCGGCCACCGGAAGGTAGGTGAGCGCGGCCATCAGGTACAGGTAGGGGACGTTGTAGTCCGAGAAGCCGGTGCCGCTGAGAGCGTGGAACCCGCCGTTGTTCGCGATGTACTGGTACCAGGGCCCGAGGAAGTAGTAGAAGTCCGTCGACTCGTTGTCCAGCATCAGGATGCGGACCGAGAGCGCGGCCATCACCGCCGCCATCGCGGCCAGAATCAGGACCGTCGGGTCGGCCGTGCTCTGACGCGGCTCCTCGGCGGTTATCTCGGACATCGGTCTCCATTCGGGTCGGCGGTGCGGTGGGCCGGCCGGGGTGCGTGTCATGGGTCGGACGGCGAGGCCGGTACCGCGGCCCTCCGTGGGGGAGCCCCGTCCGCAGGGCGGCAGCCGGACCGGAAAGCCCTCCGTGCCCACCCCTCGATCCGCCTCCGTGGCCCGTTCCGTGATCCGTTCCCGTGGGCCGGCCCCGACGGTGGCATCCGGCGGGTGGTGCGCGAACGGGCGGATCCGCCCCCGGCCGATCATAGGCGCCCGTGTCCACCGGCACTCTGCTGGCCCCGGACCGTCAGGACACGGAGAAGAGCGGACCCGGGCGGCACGGACGACGCAGGCCCCGGGGGCAACCGCAGGGGTGGGGCAGGCACGGAGCCGGACGGGATCGACGTGGCTGCCGGGACTCCGTGCGCATCAGGGGCGGCCGAGGGCGCGGAAGGTCCAGCCGGCAGCGCGCCAGCGAGCGGCGTCGAGGGTGCCGCGGGCGTCGACGACTTGGGGGACGGCGATGTGCCGGGCGAGGTCGGCCGGGTCGGCGTCGGAGTACTGGGGCCAGTCGGTCAGGTGCAGCAGCAGTTCGGCGCCGGTGACGGCCTGGGTGGGGTCGTCGGCGTAGTCGAGCCGGGGGTAGGCCCTGCGGGCGTTGTCCACGGCGGCGGGGTCGTGGACGGTGACCTCGGCGCCGGCCCGCTGGAGGGCGTCGGCGACGGCCAGGGCCGGGGAGTCGCGGATGTCGTCGGTGTGGGCCTTGAACGCGGCGCCCCAGACCGCGATCCGCTTGCCGGTCACGGCGTTGCCGAGGGCTTCGCGGGCGAGTTCGACGGTGTGCTCGCGCCGGCGCCGGTTGATCGCCGCGACCTGGCGGAGCAGGCCGGTGTCGGCGCCGAGTTCTTCGGCGCGGTAGGTGAACCCGGCCAGGTCCTTGGGCAGGCAGCCGCCGCCGAACCCGAGGCCGGGCCGCATGCCCTCGGCGCCGATCCGGTGGTCGTGGCCCAGGGCGAGGACGATCTGCCGGACGTCGGCGCCGGTCAGCTCGCAGAGCTCGGCCATCGCGTTGATGAAGGAGATCTTGGTGGCGAGGAAGGCGTTCGCGGCGCCCTTGATCAGCTCGGCCGTCGCGATGCCGGTGACGATCAGCGGGGAGCCGGCGGCCAGGATGTCGGCGTAGACCTGCCGGAAGGCGGCTTCGCTGCCGGTGTCGCCGTCCTCGACGCCGAGCACGATCCGGTTCGGCTCCAGGGTGTCCAGGAGGGCTAATGACTCGCGCAGGAACTCGGGCGACCAGGCCAGGCCGACGCTCACCCCGGCGCGGAGGTGCTCGTCCAGGGTCTGCCGCAGCTCTGTGACCGTGCCGACCGGGACGGTCGATTTGCCGATGATCACCGCGCCGTCGCCGAGCCTGGGGGCCAGGCTCCGGACGGCGGTGTGGAGGTGGGTGAGGTCGTAGGCGCCGCTGCCGTCCCGCTGCGGGGTGCCGACGCCCAGGAAGTGGACGCTGGCGAAGCCGGCGGCCTCCGCGTAGGAGGCGGTGAAACGGAGCCGCCCGGTGGCGGTGTGCTTGGCGAGCAGGTCGTCCAGGCCGTGCTCGACGAACGGGGCCTGGCCTTTGTTCAGCGCGTCGACCTTGTCGGCGTCGGTGTCCATGCCGAGGACCTGGTGGCCGAGTTCGGCCATCGCGGCGGCGTGGGTCGCGCCGAGGTAGCCGCAGCCGATCACGGTGAGCTTCACGAACGTGTCCTTCCGAAGGGGCGGGCGGTGTCGGCGCCGGCCGGTCCTGCGATTCCGCACATCCGGTTGTCACCCGTGAGCGTGAATCGGTGGTGGCCCTGCCGGGAGGAGGTTTCCCCAGGCCCCGGCGGAGGCCCGGAACACCAGGCAACCGCCTGGCAGCCGGTGCGGGCAGGGCTCGCAAGGGGGCTCACAAATCGTGCATCCGATTCACCATGAGCAACGAATGTCCTACCCTCGGTGATCCGGCCTCGGGTGCCGGGCCTGCGACTTCTCGTGGCCGGTCGCGGACGACTCCCCGCGCCCGCGCGGGGACCGATCGAGGGGGCGCCGTGGCGTCGACCACCCGCCGGACCAAGCCGCCGAACGACGCTCTCGCCCGGATGATCGACAAGTGCGAGGGCGCCAGCCGCAAATCGCTGGCCCACCGGGTGAACCAGCTCGCCCACGAAGCCGGGCTGACCACGACCTATACGCACACGTCCGTTGCGAACTGGACGGCGCGCGGCATGGTTCCGGACTGGCCCGTGCCGAAGCTGCTGGCCCGGGCGATCGGCGAGCGGCTCGGCCGGCCCGTGGAACTCGGCGAGATCGGTATGGCCGATGCCGGGACGCCGGACGCCGCGATGGGGTGGGATTTCCCGAGGGACCCCGCCGAGGCCGTGCGCACGGCCACTTCGTTCTGGAGCAGCGTGAACCGCCGAGACTTCCTCACCGGTGCGGGCTTCGCCGTCTCCGCGTTCACCACCCCGGTCACCCGCTGGCTGGTCACCCCCGCCGACGACACCGCCGCCCACCGCGGCCGCGGCCGGGTCGGCGCCGCCGACGTCGCCTAACTGCGGGACGCCGCCGACGACGCGCGGCGCTGGGACTCCAAGTACGGCGGCG
>NZ_JBHWIR010000328.1:0-3048 GCF_042731835.1 Kitasatospora sp. NPDC059817
CCTCGGTCAGGTCGGTGCCGGAGAACGCCAGCAAGGCCTTGCCGACGCCGGTGCAGGTCAGGGGGAGCCGGCCGCCGATCCGGGAGGGAAGCGTCGCCGCGCGGGCCGTCGTCGCAATGGCCGTCGTCGCAATGGCCGCCGACGGGCGGGCCGTCGCCGTTGCAGGCCACGACGATGCCCTCGTCGGCGAGTTCCCTGAGCACGGCCAGGACGGCGCCCTCGCCGAGGCCGACCCCGGCCGCCAGCTCCGCCGCCCGCGCCTGCGGACGGCCGACCAGGCAGCGGTAGACCCGGCCGCGTTCGGAGTCGGGATCCAGCACGTCGTGCACGACGTCCCCCGTCATCGTGTCGGTGTATCGGTGTATCGGTGTATCGGTGTGTCGGCGTATCGGTGTGTCCGTGTGCCGTTGTGTCGGCCCGTCCGCTCATCGGTTTGTCGGCTTGTCTTTGTGCCGGTGTCGCCCGGACGGGCCGTCGGAGGCTACCCACGCCGGTGGCGCACATGCGCCAGTGGCCCAGGTGCGCCGCAGGGCGCTCTGGCGGACCGCGAGGTGATCTCGCAAGAGTTGTCGGTGTTCAGACAGCCCCAGCGGTTCCCCCCGGGAACGGCGGCACCCTCACGGCCAAGGACAACCCATGACACCAGCCCAGCCCGCCCGGCGCCCGCCCGTACGGCCCCTGCGCGCCCGGCTCCGGCACGCCAAGGCGGCCGTCGCCGCCCTGGCCGCCTGCCTCCTGCTGCTGGGCGTGCCCGCCGCGCACGCCGAGGCCCCCGCCCCGCCGCCGATGAAGGACGGCTTCGGGCTCACCCAGGTCGGCGCCGCCACCGGCAGCGCCACCAACTTCGTGCTCACCGTCACCACACCCCAGGTCGCCGGGGAGCACACCATCCGGATCCTGCTGCCCGCCGACTACGCGGCCAGCCCGGCCAAGCGCTACCCGGTCCTGTACTTCCTGCACGGCGCCTCGGACAACCCGAGCGACCCGGCCCTGGCCTACCCCGCCCTCACCGCCGCGCAGTCGATGATCACCGTCATCCCGGACGGCGGCCTGCGCGGCTGGTACACCGACTGGCTCGACCAGAACACCGCCGCCGGGGCGCAGAACTGGGAGACCTTCCACCTCGACCAGGTGGTCCCGTTCATCGACGCCAACCTGCGCACCCTGACGGGCCGTAAGAGCCGGGCCGTCGGCGGCCTGTCGATGGGCGGCTTCGGCGCGCTGCACTACGCGCAGGACCGGCCCCAGCTGTTCGGCCAGGTCCTCACCATGTCCGGCGCGAACGACCTCTCCGTGAACGAGATGATCATCCGCGGGGCCGTGGTCGCCACCCTGACCAACGCCGGCACCGTGCTGTGCGGGCCCAGCGACGGGAAGCCCTGCGGCCTCGACTTCGGCCCCACGGTCTCCAGCGACGCGATCTTCGGCTCGCCGTACCCGGTGTTCAACGCCGACTGGCGCTGGAACGCCGCGGACCCGGTCTCCCGCGTGGGCGCACTCGCCGACACCGGCATCGCGGTCTACACCGGCAACGGCAACGGCAGCGCCTCCGACATGGAGTTCTGGGCCGAAGGCACCGCCAAGCGCCTCAAGGACCGCCTGGACGCCCTCGGTTACCGCTACCACTACGTCGACTACGGCAACGGCGCCGGCTGGGGCACCGCCTGCAACGGCGGCCACAGCGCGGGCTGCTGGGCGCAGGACCTCGTGGACTACGTCCCGCGCCTGGAAGCGGCCTTCGCCGCCGCCTGACCGGCCCGCCCTCCTTCTTTCCGCTCCCTCTCCCTTCTCCCTCTCCCTGTTCCCGACGAAAGGACCCGACCCCGTGCTTTCCGCCACGACCCCGAGCCGACCGGCTCCCTGGCTGCGCCTGATCGCGGCCGTCCTGGTGGCCTGTTGCGCCGCCCTGGGCTTCACCGCCTCCCCGTTCGCGACCGCGCGGGCCCACGCCGCCACGGCGCCGGCCGCCGCCTGCGCCTCCCCGCAGCAGTGCCTGACCATCAAGTCCCTCAGCAACGGGCGCCAACTCGACGTCCAGAACGGCACCATGGGCGACGGCGCCTACATCGTCACCAACTCCTCGCCCGGCTACCACCAGTCCTGGCGGCTGAGCGTCGACCCCTCCGACTTCTCCTTCACCATCGTCAACAACGACACCGGCAAGTGCATCGACCTGGCCTTCTTCACCCCGGCCCTGCGCCAGCAGACCTGCGCCGGGCAGGCCAGCCAGCGGTGGTTCCTGCAGCCGGTCGCCGGGGCCGCCGACGCGTTCATGATCCGCCACCTGGGCGACAACACCTGCCTGGACCTGCTGCTCGGCGCCCAGTACGACGACGCCTGGACCGACCAGTACACCTGCAACGGCACCGCCAACCAGCAGTGGTCCACCGGCTTCCCGCAGGCCGCCCGCAGCCTCGCCGTCGACCACGCCGCCAAGCAGTGCCAGAAGGACGTCTCCTCCTGCTCCTGGGCCGTCAAGAGCGAGGCCCCCGCGGCACCGCTGCCGAAGGTCTGCGTCTCCTCGATCTGGTTCAACAACACCAGCAGCGCCGCCCAGCAGAACTTCGCGGTCACCAACATGACCGGCTGGTCCAGCACCCTCGGCGGCGAGATCGGGGCGGAGATCTCCGGCGGCGCCCCCGGCGGCGTCTTCACCACCGCGGTCAAGACCGCCGTCAACTACAGCAACGTCTGGCAGGGCTCGACCACCGTCAACAACGCCGTCACCGTCAACGTCCCGCCCCAGCAGTACGGCTGGGTGACGCTGGCCGAACTCGCCCGCAAGGTCACCGGCAGCTGGACGTTCGACGCCCGCGGCTTCCCGTGGACCGCCGAGGACACCGTCACCGTCCCGCTCACCTCCGACCCCAGTGGCGGCGCCACCCTCTACATCGCCAACACCAGCCCCACCTTCACCAGCTGCTCCTGAGCCCCACCGCACGACCGACAGCCAGCCGCCGCCCCCCCCCCCCCCCGGGCGGCCCCCGGTTTGACCCCCCCCCCCCCCCCCCCCGCCACAACACCCCCCCACCCCCCCCCCCCACAGAA
>NZ_JBHWIR010000328.1:3058-4793 GCF_042731835.1 Kitasatospora sp. NPDC059817
GGCCCCGTTTTCCCCCGGCCCTTCCCCCGCCCTGACCTGACCCCGCCCTTCCCTGCCCTGACCTGATCCGCCTTGACCTGCCCTGACCCGCCCTGACCTGCTGACAATTGTCACGGTCGGCCGGTGCGGCAGCACACTGCCGGGCGGGGGCGCGGCGCGGACAGCATGGGGGCATGACCTCCACCGATGTGAACCACCCCGACACCGTTCGGGCCTTCCGCACCATCAGGCGGCTGGTGTTCGCCTACCTGGGCCTCAGCGTCGTCACCCTGGCGGCCGCCTACGCCCTGCGCGACCACCCCGACCTGGTGAACCCGGCCGTGTGGATCCGCGGCAGCCTCGTCGTGGCCAGCGCCGTGGTCACGTCCCTGTTCACCACCCGGGCCGCCCGCGGCTCGCACGCGGCGTACCGGCGGCTGCGGATCATCTCGGCCGTCATGATCGCCGCGATCGTCGTGATCATCTGCGTGCCGGGGACCTTCCCGTTCTGGATGAAGGCCGAGCAGGCCCTGTGCGGGCTGGTGCTGGCGGGGGTGGCCGCCGTGATCAACGGACGCCACCTGCGTACCCTGTTCGCGCGATCCGACGCGACGTGAGGCAGGCGAGGGTGGACCAGGACACGCAGGCGACCCTCCCCGGGCACGCCGCTGCGGAGCGCGCCACAGGGGAGCGCGCCCCGCAGCGGTGGGTGCAGGGCTGGCGGCGGATCATGCTGGGCGCCGGGATGCTGGTCTACCCGTGCCTGACCGCCGTCGCCGTGAACGACAACGTGTCCGGGGCGGCCCTGGTCGCCGGGTACGCGGTCGTCGGCGCGTTCTGCCTCTGCTTCGTCCTCACCGCCACCGCGATGGTCCGCGGCCGGCGGCGGCAGGTGCTCCTGCTGCTGGCGGTGATGAGCGCGCTGTTCCTGGCCGCGCTGCCGTTCGCCCACGAGAACGCGTTCTACCTCGCCACCGTCGTGGTCTCCTTCGTCGCCGTGCTGCGGCGCCGCCACGCCACCCGGGTGACCGCCGCCGCCACCCTGGCCGCCCTGCTGGTGCCGTGGGCGGTGCCCGCCTGGCACACCGGGCCCGGCACCTTCCAGGCGCTGGCGCTGCTGTTCACCGTGCTCACCACGGGGGCGTTCGCGGAGATCGCCACCACCAACCAGGCCCTGGTGGCCGCCCGGGCCGAGGTCGCGCGGCTGGCCTCGGAGGCCGAACGCAACCGGATCGCGCGCGACCTGCACGACCTGCTCGGGCACTCGCTCACCGCGATCACCGTCAAGTCCCGCCTGGCCCAGCGCCTCGCCGCCAAGGACCTCGACCAGTCACTGGCGGAGATGGCCGCGGTGGAGTCGCTGTCCCGGCAGGCACTGGCCGACGTCCGGGCCGCGGTCACCGGCTACCGCGACGTCACGCTGGCCGGCGAACTGGCGCGCGGACGCGAACTGCTGCGCGCCGCCGGGGTGGTCGCCGACCTGCCGACGTCCACCGACCCCGTCGCCACGCAGGACGGGGAACTGTTCGGCTGGGTGGTGCGCGAGGGCCTGACCAACGTGGTCCGGCACGCCCGGGCCGACCGCTGCACCGTCACCGTCACCGGCTCCTCCGTGGAGATCCGCGACGACGGGACGGGCGCGGACGGCAGAACCGACGGGGCCGCCGGGGGCGGCGGGATCGCCGGGGGCGGCGAGGGCGGCGGGATCGAGAAGGGCCTGAGGGGGCTGCGGGAACGGGTCGCGGCGGCCGGCGGT
>NZ_JBHWIR010000329.1:0-4788 GCF_042731835.1 Kitasatospora sp. NPDC059817
AACCTGAGCATCCAGGCCGTCTCCCGCGCCCGCGCCGCCGGCCTGCGGATCGGCTCCCAGGACGTCTTCCGCCACCAGACCGTCGCCGACCTGGTCGCCGCCGCCCGCCCGGCCGCCGCCCCGGCCCCCCGGCCGCGCCGCGCGGACGGGCCGGCCCCGCTCACCCCGGTCCAGGAGTGGTTCTTCGCCGCCCACGGCCCGCTGCGCCACTTCACCATGTCGATGCTGCTCGACCTGCCGCGCGACCTCGACGAGCCGGCCCTGGACCAGGCGCTCCGGGCGGTCCTGGCCGCCCACCCGGCGCTGCGCACCCGCTTCACCCGCGCCGGGGGCACCTGGCGCCAGGAGCCGGTCGCGGACCCGGGCAACGGGCTGCTGACCAGACTCGACCCGCCCGCCCCCGGCGCCGACACCGGCCCTGAAGCAGCCCGGGCCGAGGCCGCCGACGGCGCCCGCGCCGCCCTGGACCCGGCCACCGGCACCCTGCTGCGCGCCGTCCTGTTCCGTTCACACGGCGACGCCCGGCCCCAACTCGTCCTGACCGCCCACCACCTGGCCGTCGACGGCGTCTCCTGGCGGGTGCTGCTCGCCGACCTGGAACAGGCCTACCGGCAGGCGGCGGCCGGGGACGCCCCGCACCTGGAGCCCGAGCCCACCCCGTTCACCGACTGGGCCCACCACCTCGCCGAACTGGTCCGGGCCGGAGGCCTCGACGACGACCTGCCCTACTGGAGCGCCGAGACCAGGGCCCCGGCCGCCCCGCTGCCCGTCGACCACCCCGGCACGCCCACGGCCGGCACCCTGCGCACCCTGCGCACCCGCCTCGACCGCGCCACCACCGAGGCCCTGCTGCGCAGCGTCCCCGAGGCCTACCGGACCCAGGTCAACGACGTGCTGCTCAGCGCGCTGGGCCGGGCCCTCGCCGACTGGACGGGCACCGAGCGGGTGACCATCGCCCTGGAGGGCCACGGCCGCGAGGAGCTCGTCGACGGCGTCGACCTCTCCCGGACGGTCGGCTGGTTCACCACCCAGTACCCCGTCACCCTCGCCCCGGCCGGCCCGGCCGGCGCCCCGGACTGGGCCGCCACCCTCAAGCAGGTCAAGGAGCGGCTGCGCGCCGTACCCCGCCGGGGCCTGAGCTACGAGGCCCTGGCCCGGCTCGGCCCGCCCGCCGCCGGCGCCCTGAAGGGCCGTCCGCTGCCGCAGGTCTGCTTCACCTACCACGGCCAGTGGACCGCCCCCGGGACCGGCGACTTCGCGCCCGCCGGCCAGGCGCCGGGCCGGGAGCTCGCCCCCGACGAACCCCTGGACCACCTGCTCGACGTCTCCGCCGTCGTCGCCGACGGCGAGCTGGAGCTCACCTGGCACTACAGCGACCAGGCGCACGAGACGGCCACCGTCCGCGCACTGGCGCAGGCCACGGTCTCGGCACTGACCGGCATCGTCGAGCACTGCGCCCGCCCCGACGCCGGCGGCCGCACCCCCTCCGACTACCCGCTGGCCGGACTGGACCAGGCCGGGGTGGACCGGATCGCCGGCGACGGGCGGGACGTCGAGGACCTGCTGCCGCTCACCCCGCTCCAGGAGGGCATGCTCTTCCACCGCCTGGTCGGCGGCCCCGACGACGTCTACGTGGACCAGGCCGGCCTGCTGCTGGAGGGCGTGGGCGACCCGTACGCCTTCGCCCTGGCCTGGCAGCGGGTCGCCGACCGCACGCCCGCGCTGCGCACCTCGGTGGTGTGGGAGGGCGTCCCCGCCCCCCTCCAGGTCGTGCGCCGCGGCGTCCGGCTGCCGGTGACCCACCTGGACCTGCGGGCGGTCGACCCGGCCGAGCGCGCCGACCGGCTGGCCCGGCTGCGCGCGGACGACCTCGCCCACGGGCTGGACCTCGCCACGGCGCCGCTCACCCGGCTCACCCTGGTCCGGCTGCCCGAGGCCCGCCTGCACCTGCTGTGGACCTCCCACCACCTGATCCTGGACGGCTGGAGCCTGGCCCAGGTGCTCACCGACGTGTTCGAGGAGTACGCGGCCCTCACCACCGGGGGCGTGCCGGCACCGGCGGTGCGCCGGCCCTTCGCCGACTACGTGCACTGGCTGGCCGGTCAGGACGCCGCGGCCGCCCGCGCGCACTGGCGGGGCGTCCTGGACGGCTTCGCCACCGCCACCCCGCTGCCCGCCGACCGCGCCCGGCGCGAGGCCCACCGGGCCCGCTCGGCGCTCGCGCACACCGCAGGCCTGTCGCCGGAGGCCTCCGAGCGGCTGGCCCGCACCGCCCGGCAGGCCGGGCTCACCCTCGGCACCGTGGTGCAGGGCGCCTGGGCCCTGCTGCTCTCCCGGTACAGCGGCGAGCCGGACGTGCTGTTCGGGACGACCGTCTCCGGACGCCCCGACGAACTGCCCGGTGTCGAGTCGATGATCGGCATGTTCATCAACACCCTGCCCACCAGGGTCCTGGTCGACGGCGGCCGCACCGCCGCCGACTGGCTGCGCGAGCTCCAGGAGGCCCAGGCCGAGGCCCGGCGCCACGCCGCCGTGTCCCTCGCCGAACTCACCGCCTTCAGTGGCGTGCCGTCCGGCGGGACGCTGTTCGACAGCATCGTCGCCTTCGAGAACTACCCCTTCGACGACGCCCGCACGGCCGGCAGCGGAGTGCGCCTGGTGGAGGTCACCTCCCGGGACGCCACCAACTACCCGCTCGTCCTGCGCGCCTACCAGGGCGGGCACTTCGGCTTCGACCTCGCCTACGACCCGGAGCTGTTCGACGCCGCGACGGTCCGCACCCTCGCCGAGCGGCTCTGCCTGCTGCTCACCGACCTGGCCGCCGGACTGGACCGGCCGCTGCGCGCCCTGGAGTGGACGACCGCGCAGGAGCGGCGGCAACTGACCGACTGGGACGGCACCGCGCACGGCCGCCCCGACCGGACCCTGGTCGACCTCTTCGAGGCGCAGGCCGCCCGCACCCCGCACGCCGAGGCCGTCACCTGCGGCGACGAGCACCTCGACTACGCCGCCCTGGACGCGCGGGCCGGCCGCCTCGCCCACCGGCTGGCCGAACTCGGCGCCGGGCCCGAGCGGTTCGTGGCCCTCGCGCTGCCCCGTACGGCCGACCTGGTCGTGGCCGTCCTCGCCGTCCTCAAGACGGGCGCGGCCTACCTGCCGCTCGACCCGGGCCTGCCCGCCGAGCGCCGCGCCCAACTGCTGGGCGACGCCGCCCCGGTGGCCCTGGTGACCCACGGACCCGGCGGGCCGCCCGAGAGCTTCGAGCACGGGGTGCCCGTCCTCTCCCTCGCCGACCCGCAACTGCGCGCCGACCTGGCCCGGGGCCCGGCCGCCCCGCTCGCCGCCCGGCACCGCCCGCTGCCCGACAGCCCCGCCTACGCCATCTTCACCTCCGGCTCCACCGGCCGCCCCAAGGGCGTCGTGGTGCCGCACGCCAACGTGGTGCGGCTGTTCGAGCAGACCAGCGGCGTGTTCGGCTTCGGCGCCGAGGACGTCTGGACGCTGTTCCACTCCTACACCTTCGACTTCTCGGTCTGGGAGCTGTGGGGCCCGCTGCTGCACGGCGGCCGGCTCGTCGTCGTGCCCGAGGACACCGCCCGCTCCCCGGAGGACTTCCTGCGGCTGCTCGTGGACGAAGGCGTCACCGTCCTCAACCAGACCCCGTCCGCCTTCCACCCGCTGGCCCGCGCCGACGCCGAACACCCCGAGCTCTCCCGCCGGCTGGCGCTGCGCACGGTGGTCTTCGGCGGCGAGGCCCTGGACGCCGGCCGCCTCGCCGACTGGTACGACCGCCACCCGCAGGACGCGCCGCGCCTGGTGAACATGTACGGCATCACCGAGACGACCGTGCACGTCACCCACGCCCCGCTGGAGCGCGCGACCGCCGCCGCCGGCGGCCCCGCACCGATCGGCACCGGCCTCCCGGACCTGCGGCTGTACGTCCTCGACGCCGACCTGGCCCCGGTGCCCCCGGGCGCCGTGGGCGAGCTGTACGTGGCGGGGGAGGGCCTGGCCCGCGGCTACCTCAACCGGCCCGGCCTGACCGCCACCCGCTTCCTCGCCGACCCGTTCGGCGCCCCGGGCACCCGGATGTACCGCACCGGCGACCGGGCCGGCCGACAGGCCGACGGCACCCTGCGCTACCTGGGCCGCGCCGACCAGCAGGTCAAGATCCGCGGCTACCGGATCGAACCCGGCGAGATCGAGGCCGCCCTCCAGACCCACCCGGGCGTGGGCGCCGCCACCGTGGGCGTGTACCAGGACGCCTCCGGCACCCGCCGGCTGGTCGCCCACGTCGTCGCCGGTCCGGGCGCGGCCCACCCCCCGGCCGCCGCCGACCTGCGCGCCCACCTCGAACGGCTGCTGCCCGCCTACCTGGTGCCCGCCGCGTACGTCCCGCTGGCGGCCCTGCCGCTCACCCCCAACGGCAAGCTCGACCGGCGCGCGCTGCCCGTGCCCGGCCCGGCGGGCTTCGCCGCCGGCCGGCAGCGCACCGCGCCCCGCACCCGTGCCGAGCGGCTGGTCGCCGCGGCCTGGACGGAGGTCCTGGACACCGGGGAGATCGGCGCCGGGGACGACTTCTTCGCCCTGGGCGGCGACTCCATCCTCGCCGTCCGGGTCACCGCCCGGCTGCGCGCGGCCTTCGGGTCGGCGGAGCTCTCGCCCCGGCTGCTGTTCACCCACCCGGTGCTGGCGGACCTGGCCGAGGCCCTCGGCTCGCCCGGCTCCCTCGGCTCCCTCGGCTCGCTGGGCGTGGGGGGGGGGGGGGGGCCGGGTGGGGCCGGGGTG
>NZ_JBHWIR010000330.1:0-3310 GCF_042731835.1 Kitasatospora sp. NPDC059817
CCGCCCCCCCGCGCCCCCCCCGCCCCCCCGCCCCCCCCCCCGCCCCGCCCCCCCGCCCCCCCCCCCCACCGCGGGCCGCCCCGGGGGGGGGCGCGCCCCCCCCGCCCCCCCCCCCGCCCGTAGGCCCTGTCCGGCCGAGGGGAGGGGCCGTCAGCGCCGCCGCGCGCTGCCGAGGCCCGCCAGCAGGAAGGCCAGCGCCACCCCGGCCCCGCTGACCGCCGCGAGCGCCACCCGGGAGCCGACGGCGCCCTCGTCCGACAGCAGGATCGCCACCGCCCCCAGCGAGGCGACGGCGGCGCCGACGACCAGCCACCCCGCGAGGGTGACGGCGGCGGGGCGGCCGGAGCGCGGCGCCGGCCGGGCGCCCAGGGCCGCCCAGCGGGCGGCGGTCTCGCGCTGCTCCCCGCGCCGGTCCCACCGGGCGCGGACCCGCAGCGCCGCGCCGCCGACCAGCCCGGCGAGGGCGATCTGCGCGGCGGGCCGCCAGTCGGGCAGGGCGAGCAGCAGCCCGCCGGCCATGGCGAGGGCGGCCCACCACAGGACGCAGGCCGCCGCGGCCGTGCGGGTGGAGCGGGGCCGGTCGGCACCGGCCTGGAGGTCGGCGATGGCGGGCAGGTACCAGACGCAGCCGCTCGCGGTGAGCGCGGCGGTGCCGATGGCGAGGACGGTGTGGGTCATGGGGCCGGCCTTCCAGGTCGCGAGGGGGGAGCCGTCCCCGCCCGTGACGGGGGCGTGGGCGGGGACGGCGGTCGGTGGGTGTTCGGAGCGGGTGGCCGGGGCGCGCCCGGTCTCGGGTCAGCTGTCCACGGCGGACCGCTCGCGCTCCGCCCTGGTCTGCGGCAGGTCGTACTTGGCCGGGGTCACGTCGCCCAGGTGGGTGGCGGGCTTGCCGGTGTTCTCCAGGACGTCCAGGGCCGCGATGTCGGGGTGGTGCAGGTCGAAGGCCGGGGATTCGGAGCGGATCCTCGGCAGCCGGACGAAGTTGTGCCGGGGCGGCGGGCAGGAGGTGGCCCACTCCAGCGAGCGGCCGTAGCCCCACGGGTCGTCGGCCTCGACCTTCTCGCCGTACTTGGCCGTCTTCCAGATGTTGTAGAGGAACGGCAGGATCGACAGCCCGAGCAGGAAGGAGAAGATGGTGGACAGGGTGTTGAGCGTGGTGAAGCCGTCCGAGGCCAGGTAGTCGGCGTAGCGGCGCGGCATGCCCTCGGCGCCGAGCCAGTGCTGGACCAGGAAGGTGCCGTGGAAGCCGACGGTGAGCGTCCAGAAGGTGATCCGGCCGAGCCGCTCGTCGAGCTTCTTGCCGGTCATCTTGGGCCACCAGAAGTGGAAGCCGGCGAACATCGCGTAGACCACGGTGCCGAACAGCGTGTAGTGGAAGTGGGCGACGACGAAGTACGAGTCGGAGACGTGGAAGTCGATCGGCGGGGCGGCGAGCAGCACGCCGGTGAGGCCGCCGAACAGGAAGGTGACCAGGAAGCCGACCGTCCACAGCATCGGCGTCTCGAAGCTGAGCGAGCCCTTCCACATGGTGCCGACCCAGTTGAAGAACTTGACCCCGGTCGGGACGGCGATGAGGAAGGTCATGAAGGAGAAGAACGGCAGCAGCACCTGCCCGGTGACGTACATGTGGTGCGCCCACACCGTCACCGACAGGCCGGCGATGGCGACGGTGGCGGCGATCAGCCCCGCGTAGCCGAACATCGGCTTGCGGCTGAAGACCGGGATGATCTCGGAGATGATCCCGAAGAACGGCAGCGCCAGGATGTACACCTCGGGATGGCCGAAGAACCAGAACAGGTGCTGCCAGAGCATCGCCCCGCCGTTGGCCGGGTCGAAGACGTGCGAGCCGAACTTGCGGTCGCATTCGAGGGCGAGCAGGGCGGCGGCGAGGACAGGGAAGACCAGCAGCACCAGCACCGAGGTGAGCAGCACGTTCCAGCAGAAGATGGACATCCGGAACATGGTCAGCCCGGGTGCGCGCATGCAGATGATCGTGGTGATGAAGTTGACGGCGCCGAGGATGCTGCCGAAGCCGGAGAGCGTCACGCCCATGATCCACATATCGGCGCCGACGCTGGGCGAGTGGACGGCATCGGACAGCGGCGCGTAGAGGAACCAGCCGAAGTCGGCGGCGCCCTGCGGGGTCGCGAAGCCGGCGGCGGCGATCAGCGAGCCGAACATGAACAGCCAGAAGGACAGCATGTTCAGGCGCGGGAAGGCGACGTCCGGGGCGCCGATCTGCAGCGGCATGATCCAGTTGGCGAAGCCGGTGAACAGCGGCATCGCGAAGAGCAGCAGCATCACCGAGCCGTGCATGGTGAAGGCCTGGTTGAACTGCTCGTTGGAGAGGATCTGCGTTCCGGGCCGGGCGAGTTCGGCGCGCATGACCAGCGCCAGGACACCGCCGATCAGGAAGAACCCGAACGCCGACACCAGGTACATGGAGCCGATCGTCTTGTGGTCGGTGGTGGTCAGCAGTCTGACCACGGCCGAACCGGGCCGTTTCGGCCGAACCGACGGCTGCGGTACGGAGGTTGGCGGTGGCGTGGGGTCGCCCTGTGCCGGGGTGGCGCTCAAGGACGCACTCCTTAGGAACGTCGTGCGAATGGCTGGCGATCCATGATCCGAACGCACCGCCCCCGCCCCCTAGGGCCGTTCGGCCCGCGCCCCCGGGGCCGCACGGCCCGCGTTCCGACGCCCGGACCGGGACCTCCGGTGGCCGTCGGTCCCGCCCCGGCCCCTCGGGCGGCGCTCACCGCGCCGACGAGCACCGCTGGAGGAACGCCGGAACCGCCCCGGCGTCCGCGCCCCGGAGCGCCCCCGCCCGGCCCCGTCCGCCCCGGGGCCCGCACCCCCGGCCCCGGCCCTCCGCCGCGCCCCGCCGGCCCCTCCCACCCCGCCCCACCGGCCACGACACCGCACCCGCCGGCCGCCACCACACCCGACCTCCCCCTCCCCCGGGCGCCCCCTCCCCCAGGTGCCCGAAGTGTGAGGGTCGCGTGAGCGAAACAGGACGATTCCGTGCCCTACAGATCGGATCGGCCGTCAAGTATCCTGCGGCCACGCCCGCACCGCACCGGTCACACCCCCGCTCGGACACGCCCTGGCCCCCACCCACGCCCCGGAGGTACGCCGATGCCCCTGGCCCAGCCCGCCGCCCCCACCCGGCCGCGCTTCTCCGTCCTCGGCCCGCTGACCGGCGAAGCGGGCGGCCCCCCCCACCCCCCCCGCCCCCCGGAACACCCACGGGGGGGGGGCGGCCAGCTGTGGCCCCCCCAAAACCCCCGCCCCCGCGGCCACCGCCCCCACG
>NZ_JBHWIR010000330.1:3320-4764 GCF_042731835.1 Kitasatospora sp. NPDC059817
GAGCGCACCGCCCGCCCCGCCCCCCACGCCTCGAGCGCTGACTCCCGCCCGGGGGTGTGGGGTCCGTCCTGCTGAGCCGCGCCAACACGGCCGTCCCGGTCGACCTGCTCACCGACGCGGTCTGGCCCGAGGAGCCGCCGCGCACCGCCCGCAAGAACCTCCAGGTCTACATCTGCACGCTGCGCACCCTGCTCGGCCGCGACCCCGGGCCCGAACGGCTGGTCCACACCGCCGGCGGCTACCTGCTGCGGGTCGCCGAACCCGAGCTCGACGTCCTCCAGTTCCGCGCCCTCGCCCGGGCCGGCCGGGCCGCCGCCGACAGCGGCGCGCTCGCCCCCGCCGCCCGGCTGCTGCGCCAGGCCCTCGACCTGTGGCAGGGCCCGCCGCTCGCCGACCTGCGCTGCTCGCCCGCCGTCCAGGCCGAGGCCGACCGGCTGGAGGCCCGCTGCCTCGGCGTCCACGAGGACTGGGCGGAGACCGAGTTGGAGCTCGGCAACGCCACCGCCGTCGCCGAGGAACTCGCCGACCTGGCCGAGCGCCACCCGCTGCGCGAACGCCTCCAGGCCGCCCGGATGAACGCCCTGCACCTGTCCGGCCGCCAGCCCGAGGCACTCGCCGTCTACGACACCCACCGCCAGCTGCTCGCCCGCGAGTTGGGCCTCGAACCCAGCCCCGCCCTGACCGCCCGCTACCGGCAGCTGCTCACCCACGGCCCGGCCCGCCCCGCCACCGCCCGGCCGGCGCAGCACCCCGGCCCGAGCGGCGCACTGCTGCCCGCCGACGCCACCGACTTCACCGGTCGAAGCCACGAACTGCGCGACCTGATCGACGCGTTGGCGGAGGGCGGCGAGCGCGTCGCGGTCCTCTCCGGCCCGGCCGGCATCGGCAAGACCGCCCTCGCCGTGCACGCCGGACACCTGCTCGCCGACCGCTTCCCCGACGGCCGGCTGCTGCTCCGGCTGCGCACCGAGGACGGCACCCCGCGCCCGCTCGCCGACATCCTCACCGAACTCGCCGCCCTCACCGGCCGATCCGGCCCCAGACCGGCCGACCCGGCCCAGGCCGCCGCCCTCTGGCGCGCCTCCCTGGCCGGACGCCGGATGCTGCTGATCCTCGACGACGCCCCCGGCGAGGCCGTGGTCCGCGAACTGCTGCCGGGCTTCGGCCCGAGCGCCACCCTCGTCACCTCGCGCAGCCAACTCGCCGGACTGGCCTCGGTGCACCGGGTCACCGTGCCGCCCTTCGCCCCCGCCGAGGCGCTCGACCTGCTCGGCCGGATCGTCGGCACCGGCCGGACCGGCACCGACCGCGCGGCCGCCCGCCCGGGGCGCGGCGCACGCCGGGGGCGGCCCCCCCCCCGGGGGGGGGCCCGCCCCCCCCCCCCCCCCCCCACCCCCCCGCCCCCCCCCCCCCCCCCGGCGCGCCCCCCCCCCCCCCCCCCCGC
>NZ_JBHWIR010000331.1:0-4762 GCF_042731835.1 Kitasatospora sp. NPDC059817
GGCCACTGCCGCGACTGCGGCCGGCCCGTCGCGGCGGCGAGCCGCCGAACCCAGCGGTCACCCGGCACGTCGACCTCTTCCTCCCCGTCCTCGGCGAGCAGGCAGGCCGTCGCCGGGTCGGCCCGGCGGGCCGTCACCGCGACCAGGTGCGGCGCGCCGCCGTCGTTGTCCCGGACGATCCCGCAGCCGATCCAGCGCTCGCCCACCGCCCACCCGCACAGCTCGACCAGGCGCCCGGCGAACGGGGCTACCAGCGGCAGCCCGCTGTCGCCGTCGAGCGTCGGGTCGACGAAACCGTCGGTCGCGAGGTTGCGCGACGACCCCCAACGCGGGCGCAGCGCCTCAACGAGGCGGCGGTGGGCGGTGGTGAGGTCGCCGTCGGCCGGCAGTCGGGCGATGTCCGGGGCCGGGCGGGTCAGCAGGTCGTCGATGCGGTGCAGGTGGTCGGTGGTGTCATTCATGGTGTCAGTCAATTGCGGGCCGCTGACAGGGGTTCTGGTAGTTCTCGCCGCTGGCGATCACAGGTCGGCGGCCTGCCGGCGGATCGCCTCGGTGTAGATGCGGACCAGCTTGCTCAGGTCGCTGTTCTCTCGTCGTCGCCCGGGCGCGGTCCTTCGCGGGCGTGGACGAGCGGTGTCATGCGGCTGGCGGAGGTCGAGAGCCTCGAATGGCCTACCCGGTCGACCAATTCCTGAAGCCCGCGAACTATTCAGTATTCTACCATAATTCGATGGAAAGTCATATTCATTGGGGATATGGAAAATTGGCAACTCGTTCGCTATGTTGGCGCCATGACTGCTAGCGCTGAATTAATTGTCGAATCCGGCGAATTGCGCCTGTGGACCGAACGGGTCGGCAACTCGAACGATCCGGCGGTCCTCCTGGTGATGGGGACCGCCGCACCCGGCATCGGATGGCCGGACGAGCTGGTGGATGTGCTGGCCGCCAGCGGTCGCCAGGTCATCCGCTACGACCACCGGGACACCGGCCGGTCCACCTGCCTGGACTTCGCCACCCACCCCTACACGCTGGCGGACATGGCCGCCGATGCGACGGCCGTGCTCGACGGCCACGGAGTAGCCGCCGCGCACATCGTCGGGGCCTCCCTGGGCGGTGCGATCGGCCAATGGCTGGCCGTTCACCGCCCTGAACGCGTACTGACTCTGACCGCGATGATGACCGGCCCGATGGGCCACAGCGCGGGCCCGGCCTGGGCGCGCGCCATGGCCGGCCAGGCACCCGACCCCAGCGACTTGCCGCCACCCACTGCACGCTTCCTGACGCACCTCGCACAACGCGCCGCTCTCCCGCAGGGGACTCGCGACGAGTACGTCACGGCGAACCTGGAGACGTGGCGAGTGCTCAACGGCGACGTCCTTCCCTTCGACAAGCCTGCCGCTCGCCGCTTCGTGGAAGCCTCCTTCGACCGGACCGGCAACCACAGCGTGGCCCTCAACCACGATCTGGCTGGGCGTCACATGACCGAAGACCGCCTTGCTCCGCTGTCCTCGATCAAGGCCCCGACACTGGTCATGCACGGCACGGAAGATCCCCTGCGCCCGCTACCGCATGGCCGTGCCCTCGCCGACGAAATCCCGCACTCCCGATTCCAGCCGATTCCCGGCATGGGGCACACACTGTTCTCCCCCGGACTTCCCCAGCAGATCGGCGAGATCATTCGCGAGCACACCGTGTAGGGAGCGGAACGTCGGGCAGGCAGCGGTCAGTCGGCGACGGCTCGCCAGGCGGGGCCGTCACTGTCGAGGTGAACCCGGCCGAACACCACGTCCGCGAAATGGACGCCGAAGCCGATCGTGCCCGGTCGCGCCAACTCGGCGACCAGGCGCCGGCGTTCCTGTGCGGCCCGGTCGGGGTCGAGGTCGGCGGCGGCCGACCATTCAGGGTGGTCCACCTGGATCGGCGAGTGCATGGCGTCGCCGAAGGCGATCAGCCGCTCGCCGCCCCCGGCGATGACGTAGGACGCGTGCCCGGCGGTGTGGCCGGGGGTGAGCAGCACGTGCACGCCGGGGAAGATCTCGTCGCCGTCGAGGACGGTGCGCACCTGTGGTGCCATGATCCGGAGGATCTCGTCGGTGATGCCGCGCGCCGCCAGGAGGTGGCGGTGTGCCCATTCGGGTGCGGCGACCAGGAGGTCGCGGCCGGCGAACGCGGGCAGGTCGCGGCCCGGGGCGGGGTTCCAGGCCCAGCCGATGTGGTCGAGGTGCAGGTGGGTGATGGCGACGGCCTCGATCGTGGCCGGCGGACGGCCCAGTGCGGCCAGGTTGTCGAGCAGCGCACCGCCGTGAATGGCCCCGCGCGGATTGCCCGGCTGGGCCGGGATCGACTGCGGGCCGAAGCCCGTGTCGATCAGCAGCGCACGGTCGCCGTGCTCCACCAGCAGCGCGCCGATGCCCGCCGCCAGGTTGCCGGAGTCGTCGAGGTACTGGGGGTGGGCGGCCCAGTCCTCCTCCGTGCTGCGGGGGAACCAGCCGCGCGCGCTGAGTTCCACCGCCCCGTCCGGCACGTAGGTCACCTTCGTGTCGCCGAGTCGGAGTGATCGTGTCATCGCCGGTCGCCGCAGTCGCTCGGCCAGCGGCGTCCGGTCCGTGGCCTGTTCCTTCGGGGTGTTCGTCATGGTCGCTCTCCTGGGGCGTGGCGGTGAAGGCGCGTTCGGTCGGTTTCGGTCCGACGTGGCGCCGGCCCGGTGGCGGGCGTGCCGAGCAGGGCACGGCCCGCGGATCGAGTGGGGAACCGTGGTCGGCGGTACCGGCCGCATCGGCGGCAGTGACCGCGGGTGTCCAGTTCACTCCGGTTGGAGCTCGCGATCCAGCAGCACTTCGAGTTCGCGACGATCACGAATCGCGATCGTCGCGCGCCGCCTCCCGACAGGCCTCCAGCAGGAAGCGCACGCGCTCGGGGGCGGCGGCACCGTGCACCGCCAACACGGTGGGCAGGGAGAGTGCCGCCTCGGCGCTCCGTGCTCCGGCCGGGGAACGCACCGGCAGGAAGGCCACCTGGTCGCCGCGCAGCTGGTGGGCGTGCGCCGCGTACACCACCGTCCAACCGGCAGCACCCGCGCCCAGCGCCGCAAGGGTGTCCTGGAGTGAACTGTGCGGTGGTCCGGGCACGGGCTCGAACCCGGCGTCCCGGCAGGCACCCATGACCAGATCGACCAGCGGCGGGTTGCTCCGGCGTTCCGTCAGGTGAAGCGGTAGCTCCGAGAGCCGGACGAGGTCGACCTCGTCCGCCCCGGCCAACGGGTGGCGGGCCGGCAGGGCGACCACGAGTTCCTCCTGCCACACCGGGATCAGCCGCACGCCTTGCGGCGTCGTCACCTCCCCGCGCACGAAGGCCGCGTCCCACTCCCGGTCGGCGACCCGCCGCAGGCGCTCCTCCGGCGCCGCCGACGCCAACTCCACCCGGGTGCCGGGCGCGTTTCGCCCCAGCGCCGCCAGCACCCGTTCCAACCGCACGCCCATGCCCCGGCTCGTCCCGACGCGCAGCACGGTCTCCCGCTCGGCGACGAAGCCGCCGACCAGGTCCAGGGCCCGTTGTTCGGCCGCCAATACCTCACGGGCGCCGGGCAGGAACGCCGCCCCCGCGGCAGTCAGCCGCACGCGGCGCGCCGAGCGGTCGAACAGCTCGACGCCCAGCTCACGCTCCAGCCGACCGATCTGCTGGCTGACGGCCGACTGCACGATCATCAACCGCTCGGCTGCGCGACCGAAGTGCAACTCCTCCGCCACCGCCACGAAGTACCGCAACTGACGAAATTCCATGACCTCGACCGGATCGGGAGCAGGGCACCGCCAGGCTACGGCAAGCACCGGTGCCCCGGTCCGACCGCTCACCTCACCCCGTCGCGGGGGGCCTATCCCTGGGCGGTGGGGCGAACGACGATGTCGCCGACGTCGACACCGTCCGGTTGCTCGATGGCGAAGGCGATGGCGCGGGCCACTGCGGCCGGCGGGAGGGCGATCTCCATCAGCTTGTCGATCTGGGCCTTCGCCGCCGGGTCCATGTGCTCCGCGAAGTCGGTGCGGACGGCGCCGGGTGAGACGACGGTCACGCGCAGGTCGGGGCCGGCCTCCTGGCGCAGGCCCTCGGAGACGGTGCGCACGGCGTTCTTGGTGGCGGCGTACACCGACTGGAGCGGGACGATGCGCAGTCCGGCGGTGGACACGGTGTTGACGAAGTGTCCGAATCCCTGCTCCCGGAAGAGGGGGAGGGCCGCCGCGATTCCGTACAGGACACCTTTGAGGTTGACGTCGATCATCTGCTCCCAGTCCTCGACGCGCAGGTCGTCGAGGGGGGAGATCAGGCCGATCCCGGCGTTGCTGACGAGGACGTCGAGCTTGCCGTATCGGTCGCATGCCAGCTTGACGAGGTTGGGGAGGTCCTTGCGCCGCGTCACGTCCGTGCGGATCCAGGCGGCCTCGCCACCGGCCTGTTCGATGCGGGCGGCCAGGGCCGCGAGACGCTCCGGACGGCGTGCCCCGAGGACGACCTTCGCGCCTCGCTCGGCCAGCAGAAGCGCGGTCGCCTCGCCGATGCCGCTGCTGGCGCCTGTGATCGCCACGACCTTGCCTTCGATTCCCGGCATGCTCGCCTGTCCTTCCAGAGTGCGGATTGCGGATTGCGGTGTGTGGAGTGCGGAGCAGAGGGGGCGTCCGGGCAGGTCGGACCATGCCCTAGAGTGAAAGTGGGGGGGGGGGCGCCCCCGCACCCCACATATTTATTGGCACCGCAGACGACCAACCGC
>NZ_JBHWIR010000332.1:0-4718 GCF_042731835.1 Kitasatospora sp. NPDC059817
GGGCCCCCCCACCTCTCCGCGGGGGGGCCCGCCCGGGGGGGCCCCGGCCGGGGGCCCCGGGCCCCGGGGGTGTTTGGTTGGGTGGGGGGGGCGGGCGCGGGCGGGCGCCGGCCCTGCCCGACACCCGGTCGGCCGTCCGTCCGTCAGGACAGGGTGAGGAATCCTTCGCGGACCAGCGTGCGCACGAGGAGGAGGCAGCCCGGCTGGTCCAGGCCGCCGGGGATCGAGCCGGCGGTGAACCCCTGCCCGTCGCTCTCCGTCACGAACCTGACCTCATCGGCCACGTGGGCCGGCAACTGGATGGTCTTGCTGTGGAACTCGAGCTCGATGACCTCCTCGCCGAGTGCCACGCTCCACCGCAGACCCGGACGACGCCGCACCCGGGTGTCGAGGTCCAGCCGCGGCAGGCTCTCCAGGTCGCCCAGGTGACCGCGGAGCGTCACCGGCGCGAGCGAGGTCGTCTGCTTCACGGCCCTGGCCGTCATCTCCTGGGGCGAGAGCCGGGCGGCGAGCGCATCGATCAGCTCGGCGAAGACGTCCTCGGCCTGCTCCTGGAGGTGCTTGTCGTTGGCGAATCCGAGGGGCATGCTCCTGCGGAACCGCTCGTCCCCCTCGAAGACCTCCCGGACCGCGTCGCTGATCAGCGCGGGTATCAGGACCGGGTGGACACCGAAGGTGAGGTGCATCGACGCGGCGTCGTTGGACGTCGCGGCGTGGATGGTGCCACGGGGCAGGTAGAGGAGGCTGCCCGGCTGGAGGTCGAACTCCTCCTCGACCTCCGGCACCTCGCCGGAGTGGTCGTACCTCTGACCTTCCAACGGCAGCGCGTACGGCGCCCCGTACAGCCGCCAGCGCTTGCTGCCGTACGCCTGCATCACGATTACGTCGTGGCTGTCGTAGTGCGGGTCGAATCCGCGGGCCTGCCCGCCGGGGGTGAGGTACACGTTCACCTGGAACCTGGCGTTGACCTCGGCGCTCAGCATCGAGGTGAAACGCGCCAGCGGCTCCCAGCGGCGTTCGAGGGCGTTCAGGATGACGGTCGAGCCGGACCGGTACCGCTCGTACAGCGCCTCCAGCCGGCTGGCGGTCATGTTGCGGCCGGGGGCACCCAGTTCGGACACCGGGGTTTCCTTGCCCTCGCGGACGACCCGGACGTTCCCGAAGTCCGGGCCGGACTGGCCCAGCACCCGGTCCACGTCGTCGAGCGTCAGGAGATCCGCGAAGCGCTCGGGGTCGTTCCTCGGAATGTGCAGCGGCCTGCGCTCCCAGTACTCGTCGCGGAACGTCGGAAGGGACACCGGGTGGAGAAGGCGGGAGAGGTCGGAGGAAGGCCGTCCATCGGGCTCGGCCCCCACCCGGTCCGTCAGAGAAGTCATCGAGATCTCGTGTCTCCTAACAGAGGTCGGCCGGCCCTGCTGGCGCGGTGACCGGCAGCCATGTCGTCCTTGGCGTTCTTGCCGTCCTTCGGGGAGGGGGCACGCCGGGAGCGCGGCCCCTCCCCGGCCCGTGGGATTTCTCGGACGGGCTCTGCTCAGGCGAGGTCAGTCGGTGTCGTCGACGAAAAAGTCCTTATGACCGGAGTCGTTGTTGTTGTTGTCGTCCGCGGGCCCCCAGCTGATGTCATCGGGCGTGATGGCCGTTTCCACGTCCGGAGCACGCACGACGACGATGTCGGCTGGGTCGAGACTGTGTGTCAAAGGAACTCCCTTCTGAGAACTGGTGGAATCTCCAGCGTGGGATCCGCGGTGATTGTCCGTCTACAGGAGGGCGTGAAGGCCCAGGTGAGTGGCGGACAACCCGAGGCGGCCGCGGACAGCAGAGGGGGAAGAGCGGGATCCGAGGTTGTCCACGCCGATCCCGGCCGGACTCCGGACAATCCTGCGAGCAGGCCGGTTGTCGTCCGCCCGGCTGTGCGCGGCGGAGCATCAGCGCGGTACGGGCGGGTCCGGATGCGGAGCCTCTACAGCGAACCCTGTCGGCACACGGCGCTCGTCCGGGGGAGTCGTCCTCGCCCCGCGCCGGTGATCACTATCGTGCTGGTCCTGCCCGCCGCCTGCGGTGGACGCCTCCCGGCCGGAGATGCCCACCGCGGCGGCGCCGGGCGTCGAACCCGGTCGCCAGAGCGGTTGTGACGATACGTCAGTCTGTCGCCTGGAGTGCCGACACCGGGTAGCGCAGCGACTCGGGGACGGCCGCGTCGACGGCCGCCACGGCCGGGGCGGCGTCGGGGAACAGGTCGGACACGAGGGGGATGAAGCAGGAGTTGCGGCCGAACACCACCCGGCTCTCGCCGTCCACCTCCACGCCCACCACCTCGTCGTACCGGACATGGCAGACCGTGCCGCCGGGCTGGTGCATCCACAGTCCCGACTCATCGACCACCAGACGTATCCGGCGGGCGTTGGAGGAGAACAGCCGGGCGAGCAGCGGCGGCCGGAACATCCGTCCGGCGGCGGGCAGTTGACGGTCGGTGCCGCAGGAGTACTTCGGGAGCGGGGTGCCGTCCGGCTGCCGCACGTCCGGCTCGGTCCAGCACGGGACCACCAGCAGTGCCGTGCGCAGGGCTCCCGCGAGCGCCTCCCGGGCCTGGTCCGGGGTCACCCGGGTCAGGCTGTCGAGCCGGGTGTCGGCGTCCCGGTACTCGCCCGCCGAAGAGCAACTCGACTGCCGCCTCGCGGAGTTCGAAGGGTGTCGACCGCGGGTCCTGGAAGGCCTGGGCCCTTTACTGCCGATCGTTCGCGGGCGTTTACGCCCCGATCGACCGGACAGGACCTGGCGGGCGGCGGCCAGCTCCGTCCAGGAACTCGACCACCTGCTCGGGCCGTCCGGAACAGGTGAACTCGGTCGCGGTCAGCCCCACCGAGGCGTTGTGCTCGTGGTGCAGGCGGGGCAGCGTGCCCATCGCCAGATGCTCCACCAGATGGGTCACCCCCAGCGTGCGGAACGACTCGTCCCGGGCCCGCGCCCGAATACCAGGGCGGCCTTCAGCGGGCCGGGTGCTTCCGCCCACAGAACAACGTGCCGATCGCCTCGAAACGCCGAAGTCAGGAATCCCGAGTTCGTCTCGGGGTGGTGTGCGTGCCGGGTGCGGTCACGGCAGCGTCCGGCCGCACCCGGCCTGTCAGCGCTGTTGGGCGGCGATGACCACGAAGCTCACCACCACGATGACGATTCCGGCGAGGACCCCGACGACGGTGGGGGAGACGCGGTCCCGCAGGCTCCGTGCGGGCCGGATCCGCGTGTCCTGGTGGGTGCTGAGCTCCCACCAGTTGAGGACCCGCTGGACGTCCACGTCGAAGTCGGGCCTCGGGTAGGTGGAGCTGTCCTGGAGGCCGGGCAGTGAGCGCCGCCGGCCGCCCGCGAGGAATATCCGGGCCGCGCGCGAGTTCCCGTACTGGCGGTTCTTGGTCTCGCGGATGTCGACCCACCTGATGTCCTGCCAGGCGTGGGTGCGGCCGCGTCCGAGGCCCCAGCAGATGGTGACCCCGTCGGCCCCCACCCGGCTCCAACTCCGTTGGACCATCAGCGCCAAGGGGGCGACGATCACGATGGTTGCGCCCACCATCCAGCAGGTGGCCACGGCGCCGAGGCGGTAGGCGCCGAACGCCACCTGGATGACCAGTAGGGCACCGAGTAGCGCGAGACGCGTGTACTTCGCGTGTCCGTACAGGTCCTTCCCGCGAAAGATCAATTCGTTCACGGCTCGCACACTACGTCCCGACGCCCCCCACGTGAAGTGGCTTTCGGGGACGGCTGTGCGAAGTGGGCGTCCCGGCGGTCGACGGCAGGGGCCGGGGGCGTCAACAGGACTGGTGGACAGGGGCGGTGAGGGCGAGTGCTACCGTCGGGCCATGATCATGCGGGGGGATGGCGGAGCGGCACGGCAGGTTCTTCGCTGGCACCGGCAGAGCGTGTTGCTGGGTGCCGGCTATCTGATCGCGGCGGGGATCGAGCTCATCGGTGTGGCCCTCTCCGGGAAGCCGTATCTGGTGGTCAGCGTGATCGTCGCGGTCATGCTGCCGATCCTGTGCGGCGGCTATCTGACGGTGCGTAACAGCGGCGCGGCCGCTCGGATGGCCGAGGCGTCGGGTCGGCCCGTGGCGCCGGGTACCGCGTGGGGCGCGATGACCTTCGTGCTCGTGATGCTGGCGCTGTGCGGCTCTGCGACGGTGGTCCGCCAGGTGCGCGACAACGTGGCGATGGACACCCGGGCGACGGCCACCGTCACCAGTTGCAACGAAGTGAGCAGGAACCCGCACTGCGGGGGCCACTGGACGGTCGACGGCCGCACCTACTCGGGGAACCGGCTGGCAGGAATGGTGGCGCTCGGCACGGTGGTCGAGGTCCGGTACGCGCCCGGGGACCCGACCCGGGCGGTGCCCGCCGACGAGTCGGTCACCCCGGTGTCCATCGCGGGCGGCATCGTGGTCGTCTGCTGCCTGATCGGCCTGGTGCCGACGGGGCTGGGCGAATGGCGGGCCGGGCGCGCGATGCTGACCGAGGCCCGTCAGCCGGCCCTGTGAAGCGACCGCACCACGCCCTGCCGGCTGGCGAGCCGCCGGCGGGGCCGGGTCGTCGAAGCGGCCCTCATCTGCGGGGATGAGGCGCACACGCTCACGGCAGCGCGCCCGGGGTGGGGGGGGGGGCGGGCCCCGGGGACCCCCCGCGGACCCCCGGGGGGGCTGGGGGACCGGGAGGGGGGGCGCGGGCGGGGCGCC